>JBFMAS010000345.1:0-4643 GCA_040755575.1 Thermodesulfobacteriota bacterium | reverse complement strand
TCGAGGAAAACGCCCGTAAATCCTAGGCCGCCTAGTAACACGGGCTGCTTCGCTCAAAGCCGGCCTATCCTTGCGAATTCACGGGGAAATGTGTGCCTCAAGCCGGTCCGTTTGTTTCAAAGTCGGGCTGGAACGCGGTGCCGACGTTGGCGAACACGGACAGCCACGGCGTCGGCGTGTAGAGGATCCCGCCCGCCGGGCTCCAGGCGTCCATGGTGCGCGAGCCCGAGGCGTCGCCGTCCTCGGGGAAGAGCACGTCGACGTCGAAGTGCACCGCGTCGTAGCGCAGCGCGGCGCTGAGCTCGACCTCGGGTGCCACCTCGACCGCGTCGCGCACGTAGACGCCGACCCCGGTGACGCGCTCGAGCTGGTGCAGCGTCTTTTCCCCGCGCTCGCCGAGCTCGTTCAGGAAGCGGCGCCGGTCGTCGTCCTGGTGCTGTGCGTCGAAGCCGACCGCGAGCGTCTGGGCGAAGCCCGCGACGGGGGCGTCCCACGCCCAGCGCAGCCCGCCGCCCGGCCCGAGGCGGTGGAAGGTCGTGATGCCGTCGCCGAATTCCGGCAGCACCGGCAGGCGCGTGTCGAAGTCGCGGTAGAGCACGAAGGCGTAGCCCGACAGCGTGCCGACCGGGAGCCGCGTGTCGCCCGACACGCCGGCGCGGAGCTGCTGCACGGACTCGCCCGCGTCGAGCAGCAGGTTCACGTCGCGTGCTTGACGCCGGTCCTCGCGCACCTGCTCGGCCGTGAGCCCGCCCGGGTCCTGCGCGAGCGGCGAGTCGACGCCGTCGAGCCGCACGATCACGTTGCTCGCGTCGTCCGGCTGCCAGGCGAGGCGGGCGAGGAAGGTCGCGCTGTCGACGCGGCTGTGCCGGCGGTAGCCGTCCATCCGGAACCAGCTCCCGCTGACGAACGGCGCCCACGCGCCGAAAGCCCCGCCCGCCTGCGCCTGGACCTTGGCGAGGCCGTACGAGCCGCCGGTCGCCGTCGCCTCGACGCCGGGCACGTCGGGCGCGGGCTCGGTGAAGAGCTGGATCACGCCGCCCGCCGCGTTGCCGTAGAGCGCCGCGGCCGGGCCGCGCATCACCTCGATGCGTCCGATCGAGCCGAGCTCGAGCGCGTCGAGCTGCGCCTGGCCGTCGGGCAGGTTCTCCGGGAAGCCGTCGACCAGCACCAGCACCTCGCGCACGCCGAACTGCGCGCGCGTGCCGAAGCCGCGTACCTGGATGCGGAAGTCCTGCGCATAGTTGCCGCTGTTCTGCACCAGCACGCCCGGGACGCGCGACAGCGACTCCTCGAGGCCGAGCGTCGGGCGCGCGTGCTGCACGGCGTCGCGGTCGACGACCGACAGCGACGCCGGCACGCGCTGCAGGCCGCGCGGCTCGCGCGTGCCGGTGACGACGACGGGCTCGAGCGCCGCGGCCGGGACGGGCTCGTCGTCCTCCTGCGCGCTCGCCGCCGGCGTCCCGACCGGCGTCGGCGTTGCCGTGCGCTCCTGCGCCGCGAGCGGCACGGGGCGGATCGGCAGCACGGTCGCGACGGCGGCGACCAGCGCGAGCAGCGAGCGGCGCGGGCGGGGGAGGGGCATCGCGGACGACGCATGACAGTCGATCGCACGTCGCCAAGCAACGGCCGCCGCGCCGATCGGGCGGGCGCCGTCACGGTCACGCGACGTCGCGCGTGCCTCCGCCGGCGCGCGACGCGTGCGGCAGGAGCCGCATCACGAGCAGCCCGAGCGCGAGCGCCCCCGCGCCGCAGGCGAGGTAGGTGACGCGCGCGCCGGCGCGGTCGAGCAGCACGCCGCACGCGAGGTTCGACAGGATGCCGCCGAGCCCCACCCCGACGGTCGCCAGCAGCGCCTGACCCGTCGAGCGCAGCCCGGCCGGCGCCGTCTGCTCGACGTAGAGCGGTCCGCCGACGCTGAGCCCGCCCACCGCGACGCCGTGCAGCAGGCCGAGCACGCTCGCGACGCCGAGGTCGTCGGCGAACGCGCTGCCCGCCCAGCGCACGCCGCCGGCGAGCGCGCCGAGGCCGAGCATGCCGCGCGAGCCGAGGCGCGCGAGCAGGGTTCCCGACCACGCGACGAGCGGGATCTCGAGTAGCACCATCCACACCCACATGCGGCTCACGTCGCCGACGCCTCCGCCGAGCGAGCGGACGAAGAGCGGGAAGAGCTGGATCGGCCCGTTCAGGAAGAAGAAGGCGAGGAACGCGTACAGCATCACGCGCAGCATCGGTCCGTGGCGCAGCAGCGCGCGCGCCGCGCCGCGCGACGCCCGCACCCCGAGCTGGCCCTCGCGCGGCAGCGTGAGCGCGATCAGGCCGGCGAGCGCCGCGAGGAGCGCGATCGTCGGGAACATCCACGCGAGCCCGCCCGGCGCGCCGCCGGGAGCCGACGCGTCGCCGTCGAGCCACCGGAGCAGCCACGGGAAGACGACCACGAGCAGGAGGTAGCCGACCGTGCCGGTCGCGCGCGCGATGCCGAAGGCGTGCCGGCCGCCGCCGTGCACCACGGCGAGGGACACCGAGAGCGCCATCGGCATGACGGTGGTGTAGAACACCGCGAGCAGCGCGGTCGCGAGCAGCAGCTCGACGAAGCCGCTCGCGCGCAGCAGCAGGAGCTGCGCGAGCCCGGCGCCGATCGCGAGCAGCGCGAGCACGCCGCCGCGGGCGCCCGAGCGGTCGGCGAGCTGTCCCCACGCGGGCTGTGCGACGAGGCCGACCAGAGGCAGCATCGAGAGCACCGTCCCGGTCTCGAGCGCCGACAGCCGCGCGTGCGTGCCGAGGTACAGCGCGTAGTACGGGAAGAACACGCCCAGCGATCCCATGTAGACGAACCAGAACGCGCACAGGCGGGCGAAGGGAGGCATCGCGGCAACAGCCGCAAAGCACGGCGCGCGCGAGGCTGCACGCGCGCCCGGCTCGCGTCCGGCGCTGCGGACGGCTGCGCCCTCGGCCTTTCCCGCGCCGCGGATCATCCGCTACGGTGGCGGGCGATGGAGACCATCCGACGCGAGATCCCGAACGGAATCGTCGAGGGCAGCTGCGACGCGCGCTTTCTCCCCGTGGTCGAGGAGTTCGAGCGCAACTTCCGCGAGCGCGGCGAGGTGGGCGCCTCGCTCTGCGTCGACCACGAGGGCCGAACGGTCGTCGACGTCTGGGGCGGCCTCGCGCGACCGGCGGAGAGCGTGCCGTGGACGCGCGACACGGTGTCGATCGTGTTCTCGTGCACCAAGGGCGCGACCGCGATCTGCGCGCACGTGCTCGCCTCGCGCGGCCTGCTCGACCTCGACGCGCCGGTCGCGGAGTACTGGCCCGAGTTCGCGCGCAACGGCAAGGAGGGCGCGACCGTCCGCATGATGCTCGACCACTCCGTCGGCCTGCCGGTGTGCCGCACGCAGGTGCGCGCCGGCGGCTGCTACGACTGGGACTACATGACCGAGCTGCTCGCGAACGAGGAGCCGTTCTGGAAGCCGGGCATCCGCAACGGCTACCACATGGTCAACTTCGGCTGGACGGTGGGCGAGCTGGTGCGCCGCGCGTCGGGTCGATCGCTCGGGACGTTCTTCCGCGAGGAGATCGCGCAGCCGCTCGGCATCGACTTCTGGATCGGGCTGCCGGAGGAGCACGAGCAGCGGGTCGCGCCGATGATCGCCTACCTGCCGGAGCCCGGCGAGCCGCTCGCCGCGTTCGTCCAGGCGCTGCTCGGCGACCCGCAGTCGATCCAGGCGCTGTCGCTGCTCAACACCGGCAGCTACGACCCGAACTGCCGCGAGGCGCACGCCGCCGAGATCGGCGGCGCGGGCGGCATCTCGAACGGTCGCGGCCTCGCCGGGATGTACGCGCCGCTCGCGAACGGCGGGGCGCGGGACGGCGTCCGGCTCGTCGATCGGCGCCAGCTCACGAGGATGATGCAGGTCGCGATGGCGACGCACGAGGACGCGACGCTGCTCCTGCCGACGCGCTTCGGGCTCGGCTTCATGAAGTCGATGGACAACCGCCGGCGCCCGTACGGCGACCGCGACAGCGTCATCCTGTCGGCGCCGGCGTTCGGCCACGTCGGCGCAGGCGGCAGCATCGGCTTCGCCGACCCGGAGGAGGGGCTCGCCTTCGGCTACTCGATGAACCGCATGGGCAACGGGCTCATGCTGAACGAGCGCGGCCAGTCGCTGGTCGACGCGACCTACCGGGTGCTGGGCCACGTCTCGAACGCATCCGGCGTGTGGAGTCGCTGGGCCTGAGCGCGCCCGCGCGCACGCCGCGGCGCCCGGCCGCCCTGGGTCCGGATGCCGCGCGTGTGCCGGTGCCGGCACATCGTGCGCGGATGCAAGAGTCGCAGCGTCTGCTCGCAGCGAAATGACGTTGCGCGGCGCGAGCGTTCGGCGCACTGTGGGCGGCGCAGCGCACCAGCGTCTCCCGCGCTGCACCCACCCAGAACTCCTTGCGAGGTTGATGACGATGCCGACCGTACCGGGGCGCCGTAGCCCCTTCCTCCGCCTCCTCCCGTCGCTGGCGCTCGCGGCGCTGGTCCTCGCCCCGCCGGCCCGTGCCGACGTCCCCGGCACCGTGGCGCTGCTCGGTCAGTACAGCGTCGTCGTCCTCGACGACCTGTCGACGAGCTCCGACGTCGAGGGACGGACGTTCGTCGG
>JBFMAS010000344.1:0-2725 GCA_040755575.1 Thermodesulfobacteriota bacterium | reverse complement strand
CCCGCGTCGCCGCACGACGCGACGGCGACCGCGCACGCGAGCCCGAGCGCGAGCGACGCCGCGACGTCGAGCGGCCTCACGACTCGGGCTCCTCGCACGGCGGCAGCGGCGCCGGACGCGGCCGCTCGTACACCCGCGCGCGCAGGCCGGCCGCGGTGTGGTCGCCTGTCGCGTCGACGATGCGCACGGCGGCGCGCGTCAGAGGCACGAGGCTCTCCTCGTGCACCATCTCGACCGTGTCCGCGGGATCGAACAGGTACATCGGCGCCGACAGCAGGCTCACGATCGGGCTCAGCGGGTGAAAGCGCGCAGCGTCGGTCGGCGGCCGCGCGTTGCCGGGCGGGAAGCCCTGCGGCGGCATCAGGAGCGAGCGGCCGAGGTCCTCGCGGCAGATGGCGTCGGCGACGATCTCCTCGAGCGGCGGGATGAAGCTCGTGAACCACCAGCGCCACTCGGGTGCGTCGGTCGGGACGAGGCGCGCATCCTCGACTCGCGCCTCGCGCGCGACGTGCTCGAGGTGGAGCTCGAGCACGACCCGCTCGCGGATGAACGCTTCGTTGACGGTGGTGAAGCGGCGCAAGCCCGCGCCGCCCGCCATGTGGCCCGCGTTGAGCAGGAAGAGCAGGTTGTGCGGCCGCTCGATCTCCGGGATTCCCGCCCAGTAGCGCGCCTGCGCCAGTACGAGCGCGACGCCCGACGCGTCCTCGACCGCCGACGCCCACGGGCCGTCGTGGTGCGAGCCGACGATCACCCAGTCGTCGGACGGCCCGCGCAGCACGCCCGTGACGTTGTGCGACGTGGCTTCGGCGACGCTGCTCGCGGCGCGCAGCCGGCCGCGCGCGCGACCGCCGCGCAGCAGCGCGAGCAGCCGGTCGCCATTCGCGGCGCTGATCCAGACCGCGGGGACGTCGCGCGGCTCCGCATCGTAGGGTGCGTACAGACGATCCGTCTCCCACGGCGTCCGCACGATGCCGACGAACGCCCCCGCGCCCGCCTCGATCTGCGTCTCGAGCAGCGCGCGCGCGGGCGCGCCGAACAGGATGGTCTGGACGTGCGTCTCGATCTCGTTCGCCGGATCGTGCCACCAGGTCGCGAACGAGCGCATGAAGGTCTGCGGCAGCACGAGCGGCGGGTTCTCGACCACCGGATCGCGCCGCGCGCGTCGGCCTGCGCGACCGAGCCCGCGAGCACGAGCTCCGCCTCGAAGCCCGCCGTCGGCGCGGTGAAGGGCACGGGGAAGCACGGCAGCGCGAGGACGTCGTCCGGCGCGCCGTCGCGCCAGGCCTCGAGCCCGCAATCGTGCGGCTCGAAGCGCCGCACCGGGACCGGGTCGAGCGTCACCTGCTCGAGGCCGAGCTCGGTGAAGCGGTCGCGCGCCCACTGCTCGGTCCACGCATCGGCCGCGTAGCCCGGTCGGCGGACGCCCTGCCGCACGATGGCCTCGATCCAGCCCAACATCGTCCGCGCGTCCGTGACGAGCTCCTCGCGGACGGCCGTGTCGCCGCCCGGCGCTCGTAGGCCGTCGCTGCACGCCGCGGCGGCGACGAGCAGCGTCGCGAGCAGCGGCATCGAGAGAAGCCGCGCGCCGGGGCGCGCGATGTGGGCGGGGCGCTGCACGGGAGATCGGCCGGCCGAGCCGGTCGCCCTTTCCTAACAGATCTGTCAGGATGGAGTCAACAGGGCTGTCGGGATATGTAGCCGACGCGCATGGCGGCACGAAGCGAGCGAGCGGCGGCGCGGCCTCGCGCGGGCGGGGCCAAGACGGCGGCCGCGGCGCGCCGGCGGACGCCGCCCGCCCGCGTGTCGCGCAAGCAGCAGGGCGAGCAGACGCGTCGCGCGATCCTCGAGGCGGCGGTCGAGCTGTACGCCGAGAGCGGCTTTCGCGGCGTCGGCCTGATGGCCATCGGCGAGCGCGCGGGCGTGCACCACGCGACCGTCCTCTACCACTACAAGAGCTCGCGCGAGCTGCTGCTCGCGGTGCTCGCCGAGCGTGACCGTCGCTTCCTCGCGTTCTCGCGCGAGGCGCTCCGCGGCGGCGGCCTCGCAGCGCTGCGCAACTTGCCGGTCGTCGCTCGCTTCAACCTCGAGCACCCCGTGTGGGCGAAGCTGTTCACCGTCCTGCGAGAGGAGAACCTCGACCCGAACGGCGAAGCGCACGCCTACTTCGTCGCGCGGCGCAGGGAGGCGCACCGGATGGTGACCCGCGACCTACGCACCGCGAAGCGACGTGGAGAGATCCGGCCCGACGTCGACGAGGACGTGACGGCGACCGCGATCCTCGCCTTCACGGCCGGCGCCCAGATCCAGCACTTTCTCGACCCCGCGAACGTCGATCTGATCGCGGTCTACGAGCGCTTCACGCGAATGCTGATCGACGACCTGACCCGCGGCATGGCACGATGACGGCTGCCGGCGCCGCCGTCAGGAGATCTCGATGAGGGAACGCTTCCGACCGCGGCTCGCGGCGCTGGCGCTCGTCTCGGTGCTCGCGCTGGTCGCCCTCTCCTGCAGCGACGCGACCGACCCCGCGGAACCGCCGCTCGACGTCGCGACGCTCACCGCGCCCGGTCCGTACGCCGTCGGCGAGCGCGCCCTCGAGCTGGTCGACACGTCGCGCCCGACCGACCCGAACGGCGACTTCCCCGGCGCACCCGGGCGCCGCCTGCCGACGCGCGTCTGGTATCCCGCCGCGGCCGCCGGCACCGGCGCCGCGCCGGCGCCGGAC
>JBFMAS010000343.1:0-5693 GCA_040755575.1 Thermodesulfobacteriota bacterium | reverse complement strand
CGTCGCGCCCGCGCGGGCGCGCGCTTAGCCGGCGACGCTCACGGGTTGACCATGTTACACCCGTTCACCACCTGGACCCAGGTGCTCGCGTTGACGAACGAGTCGTCGCCGATCGTCACCTGCAGCGTCATGTCCGCGAGCGTTGCGGCGGAGAAGTCGCCGTAGACGTCGAGGTCGACGCGGTAGTTGCCGTTCGGCCGCAGGATGATGTGTGCCCGGCCGATGCCGCCGAGCTTCCTCGCCGCGACGTTGCGATAGCGGAAGCGCTTGCCGTTCGGTGACGCGAGCGAGCCCGGCGGCAGCGACAGGTTGACGATCGTGCCGTTCGCGTTGCTCAGCACGACGCCGAGCACCTCGGCAGCCGGTGCGATCGGGGTCGCCGGATCGACCTCGATGTGCACCTGCAGCACGTCGATCGCCGGCCGGAAGCGGAGATCCGCGCCACGCAGATGCGGGCGCGCGCGGGTCAGGCCCGGACAGGCGCAGGCCGGCTGGTCGGCGCAGTCGACGAGCCCGTCCCCATCGTCATCCGCGAGGTTCGCGCACAGCTCCTCGAACGTGCATTGGGCGCTGCAGCCGTCGCCGTCCTGCACGTTGCCGTCGTCGCACTCCTCGCCAGCCTCGACGACGCCGTTGCCGCACTGGACGGCGGGCAGCACCCAGTGCTTGACGGCGGTGTTCGAGGTCTTGGTATCGTTGTTCGAGTCGACGAAGCTCGCCTCGATCTGGTCGTCGCCGACGGCGGTGCCCGTGTACGTGAAGCTCGCCTCGCCGTTGGCGTCGGTCGCCTGGTTGCCGGTTGTCCCGGCGTGCGGACCCGACACGACGGTGAACGTCACGGTGCGTCCGACGATGGGGTCACCCAGCGCGTTCACCACCTTGGCAGTCACCGTGTGCTGCGTGCCGACGTCGTTGGTCGCCTCGACGGGCGCGAGCACGATGCCCTCGCCGATCACCGCCGGCACCGACGTCACGAAGTAGGCCAGGAAGATGTTGTCGTCGTTCGACGGGTTGAGCGTGTGGACGGCGATCTGCGTGTCGCCCGTCATGACGAACGGCTTGAGGCTGTACAGCTCGTCGTCGAGCACGCGCGGCAGCGCGCCGTCCCCGGGCATCTGGTTGACGTCGGCCGGGTTGTCGTCGAGGTCGTCGAGGCCGCCGACGGTGAACAGGTTGCCGTTCGTGCCGGATTCGGCGGCATCGTCGAAGTTGCCGGCGCAGCTCGTGAGGCGCGAGCCGTTGACGTCGATCTGGCTCGACTGGGCGCTGCCGGTGCCGCACTCGTGCGTCGGCGCGCCGCCGCCCTGGAAGCTGTAGCTGATCGCGAGGCCCATGTCGGCGCGGCTGCTCGGGTCGCCGAGGTCCAGCGGCTCGGCGAGGGTGATCGCGAAGTCGTCCCCGGTCGTCGCCTGTGCGCCGAACTGCACGATGACGGTGCTGTCCGACGTCTGTCCGGGGTCGTCGAGGACCACGGCCAGCAGGCAGCCGTCGACGGCGAAGGGCTGGCTCTCGACGACGAGGAACGGCACGCGCCCCGGGGCCGCGGCGTCGATCTTCGCCTGCACGAGCGCCGTCACGTCGGCAACGTGGTTCGACGAGCCGATGCTGCTCGCGATTTGGCTGTCCCAGGCGATGCCGGTGCCGTCGAGCGTGACCTCGCCGTCCGCGATCACGTGACCGGTGGCGCCGGTGGAGGCGCAGGCGAAGGTCGCGCGCCGGGTCGTCGCCCCCGCGGGCTTCTCGACCTCGACCGTCGCGCCTCCGGCGGAGACCGTCCCGGTGCCGTCGATCGAAAAGAAGATCTTGCCGGTCTCGGCGTAGAGGTCGCTGAGCGTGGCGTGTGCGGCGCCGGCCTGCATGACGAGAGCCGCCGTGCACGCGACGAGCAGCGGCAGGCGGGGCCGTGCCGCGACCCCGAGGCCGCGGCCGCACGCACGCTGTCGGCCGGGCGTGCGTCGCACGTCGAGCGCGCCGTAAGGCGCGGCGGGCATGGGCGCGGACCGCCCGCGCCGTCCGGAACGTTGGCAGATCAAAAGCATGACGATCCTCGTCGGGCTGTTTGGTCCGGGAGCGCGGAGGGACGCCCCAGCCGATTCGGCGTCGCTCCGGGTGGCAGCCGGCGCGGCTCGGCTACGGGCAGCCGAGTGCCGTGCCGGTGCCGTCGGGTTTGCTGGAAGCGGCGCCGAGGTCGGCCTCGGCGCGCTCTCCGGGGGGCGTGACCGTGACGCGTCTCTGGTCGTACCCGACGCGCAGGGTGGGTCGAGAGTCCGGATGCACGTGCTCCTCCGTTCCCCTTCGAGGGCGCTCGAGGGCTCCAGTCATACCAAAATCTTGTCTGGCGTCAAGACCGTGAGCCGGCGCCGCTCGCCGGCCCCGCCCTGCAACCGGCGAGCCAACGGGCGCGATTGGGCCTCCCGGGGTGCGCAGGGCCAAAATATCCCGGCCGCGCGGCGGCGATGCGCGCTCGCCTCGGCCGTGGTCGTGTCGGGCGGCGCCGCGGCGGCGCGGCGCGGGGCGGGCGGGTGTCCGGGCCAACGAACGGCGCGGGCGCTCCGCCGGACGGCCCGCGGCGGCCTCGCGGCCTAGCGATCTTGCCGCTTCAAGCCGAAGGCGCGGATCAGCGTGTAGAGATGCGAGCGGGCGAGGTCGAGGCGCTGCGCCACCTGGGCGACGTTCCAGCCGTTCGCCTCCAGCGCCTCGCGCAGCATGCGGGCCTGGTAGCGGCGGGTCATCTCCTGGAAGCTCAGGCTCGGGTCCTCCGCGGACGGCTCGTTCAACGCGCCCGGGAAGACGTGGTGGTACTCGATCTGCCTCGCACCCTCGCCGGTGGCGCGGATGACCGCCGCCTCGACCGCGTGCGCGAGCTGGCGCACGTTGCCCGGCCAATCGGCGAGCTCCGCGCCGCGGATCGCGTTGCGCGACAGCTCGAGCTTCGGCAGGCCGTGCCGGTCGCAAGCGCCGCCCGCGAAGAACTCCATCAGGTCCGCGATGTCCTCGCGCCGCTCGGCGAGCGTCGGCAGCCGCAAGGGCAGCACCTGCAGGCGGTAGAGCAGATCCTCGCGGAATCGACGCTCCGCGACCGCGGCCTTCAGGTCGACGTTGGTCGCCGCGATCAGGCGGATGTCGGCCGTCACCGGCCGCACGCTCCCGAGCGGGTAGTACTGGCGCGACTGGAGGAGCTGGAGCAGCTTCGCCTGGGCCGCCAGGGTCAGGTCGCCGATCTCGTCGAGGAACAGCGTGCCGCGCTCGGCGGCGGCGATCTTGCCCTCGATCCGTCGCACCGCGGTCGAGTGCGCCCCCGGCATCGCACCGAAGAGCTCGCTCTCGACCAGCGTTTCGGGCAGCGCGGCGCAGTTGAGCTCGACGAACGGCCCGCGCGAGCGGCGGCTGTTGTCGTGGATGACGCGCGCGATCTGGCTCTTGCCGGTGCCCGATTCGCCGGTCAGGAGCACGCTCACGTCGAGCGGCGCGATCAGCGCGATCTCGCGCAGGAGCGTTCCGAGGCTCTCGCTCCGGCCGATGACGTTGTCGGCGCGCAGCTTGACGCGGACGTCGCGGGTCGCGTCGCCGCTGTTGCGGTGGCGGGCCAGCAGGCGGTCGGCGAGGGGGGCCAGGTGCTTTGCGAAGATCTCGACCGTGCTGCGATCCTCGTCGGAGAACGGTCCCGCGCCCGCGTGTCCCTGGAGATAGAGGACCCCGAGCGGAGAGCCCGCTTCGATGGGCGTGCACAGCACCGCCTCGATCTGGCCGATCCGCACGCTCGCGCGGCTGTCGAACCGTGGATCGAGGAGCGCGGAGGGCGTGACGATCGTGCTTCCGGTCGCGAGCGCTTCCGCGATGATCCCGCTCGAGATCACCGATCGGACCCGCTCGACGTCCTCGTTCGACAGCCCCTGCGTCGCAGACCAGCGCATCGAGTCCGACGCCGCGCCCTCTTCGTAGAGCTCGAGGTACGCCAGCCGCGCGCCCACGATCTCCACGATCAGGGCGAGCGCCTCCTGGAGGAAGGGAGCGAGCTGCTCGTGCGAGCCGAGCTGCAGGAGTCGGAGGTACAGGTCACGCTCGCGGCGGACCCGCTCGAAGGTGGTTGCGTCGACGTTCACGCACGGCCCCGGCATGTCGCGATCCGCCAGGCCGCGACCATGACCGCCGCCACCGTCGCTGTCAAGCAGCACGTTGTTCACGAGCGTGTCGCTCTGCGCGCGAGCGATGCTTTGCGTGACGCTACCAATCCGACGCTCCGGCCAGGTACAGCGTCGCGACCCAGTCGGCCATCGCGAGCTGCGCTGCATGGCTGGGCGGCATCTGACGCGATCGCATGAGGCCGACGGTCAGACGGTGCAGCACGTCCATCTCCGTGGGAGACGGAACGGGCTCGCGCTGGTGGAAGGCGTCGTCGAGCAGGCCGGCGACGCGCCCGTAGTCGGTATAGTCGTGCGTCCACCAGCCCGGCCACGCGGCGACGAATCCCGCGACCACCGCGGCGATCGTCTCGTCGAGCGTCGCGAGCTGGACCGGGGTCGTGCGCAGGTAGCCGGCCATCAGCCGACACAGGGCCGCGAGCCTCTCGTCGCCGGGCACCACTTCGCCGCGACGCTGCAGCTCCTTGAGCACCGAGGGGACCAGGTCTCGAGCATCGATCAAGGCACGCTCCGGTTCGACTGTCACGCCAGGCGACACGACGAGGAACGCACCGCCCGCTGGCTGCTTCCCGCTGTCCATCTCTCGAGTGTGCGCGGCTGCGCGACCGCACGCCTCGCAAGACCCGTGCTGCGCCGGCGCCGGAGCGGACGGGCGGTCGGCACGCGCGAGATCGAGCCGCTGCAAGGCGCCATGCGGTCGCCCGTGCCCGGCCGCCGCCGGCGGCGGGCTCCACGTGTCCGGAATCGCGGACAGGGGGTATGGAGGCGCGGACGGCGGCGCTGTCCCGCGGCGTCCCGATCCGCTACGCCACCACGGGGCGCTCCGGTTCCGGTGCGCCCGACGGGGAATTTGATCATGTCCGATACGCAGGCGCGGGGCGCCGCGTGCGCGCCCGGCACGCTCTACGTCGTCGCCACCCCCATCGGCAACCTCCAGGACGTAACCCTGCGCGCTCTGCGCGTCCTGCGCGAGGTCGACCTGGTCGCCGCCGAGGACACGCGTCGCACGCGCGTGCTGCTCGAGCATCACGGCATCCGGGCGCGGCTCCTGGCCTACCACGATCACGTCGAATCGGAGCGCGCCGGTGCGCTCGTGCGACGGCTGCTCGCGGGGGAGAGCGTCGCGCTGGTCAGCGACGCCGGCACGCCGCTGATCGCCGACCCGGGCTATCGCCTGCTGCGGCTCGCCGCCGACGCCGGCGTGCCGATCGTGCCGGTCCCCGGTCCGTGCGCGCCGATCGCGCTCCTGTCGTGTGCCGCGCTACCGACCGACCGCTTCACCTTCATCGGCTTCCTGCCGGCCCGGCGGTCGGCGCGCAGGCGCCTCCTGCACGAGCTCGCCGAGCGCCGCGAGACGCTGGTGTTCCTCGAGTCGCCGCGGCGGCTCGGCGCGGCGCTGGCCGACCTGCGCGACGTCCTGGGCGGCGGGCGCGCGGCGGTGATCGGCCGCGAGCTGACCAAGCGCTTCGAGGAAGTCCGCCGCGACAGCCTGGCCGCGCTCGCCGCCGAGCTCGCACCGCCGGGCGAGCAGGCGGTCGACGGCGAGCGTGA
>JBFMAS010000342.1:0-2850 GCA_040755575.1 Thermodesulfobacteriota bacterium | reverse complement strand
CGCGCGACGCCGCCCCGGCGGCCGCCGCGCCGCAGACGACGCGCGCAGCGCCGAAGCGCGTCGCCGGCCCGAGCCTCGATCAGGCGGCGCGGCGCATCGCCCGCCTGCGGCGCGAGATCCGCCGCCACGACCGCCTGTACTACGTCGAGAACCGGCCGGAGATCTCCGACGCAGAGTACGACGCGCTGATGCGCGAGCTGGCGGCGCTCGAGGCGCGCTTCCCCGCGCTCGTGACGCCCGACAGCCCCACTCGCCGCGTCGCCGGAGAAGCCGCGTTCCGCCCGGTCGAGCACCGGGTCGCGATGCTGTCGCTCGAGAGCGTGACCGAGCCCGAGGCGCTGCGCGCGTTCGTCGAGCGCGCGCAGGCGGCGCTGCGCGGCGTCGCGCTGCCGTTCGTCTGCGAGCCCAAGATCGACGGGCTCGGCGTCGCCCTGCTCTACCGTCGCGGCCGCTTCGTACGCGGCGCCACGCGCGGCGACGGGCGGACCGGCGAGGACGTGACGCCGAACCTGCGCACGCTGCGCTCGATCCCAGGCGAGCTGCGCGGCCCGCTCGCGCGCGCGACGGAGATCGAGATCCGCGGCGAGGTGTTCATGCCGCGCGCCGCGTTCGCGCGCCTCAACGCGCAGCTCGAGCGCCGCGGCGAGCCGACCTTCGCCAACCCGCGCAACGCGGCGGCCGGCTCCCTGCGCCAGAAGGACGCGCGCGTCACCGCCCGCCGCGCGCTCGACTTCGTGCCCTACCAGGTGAGCCACGTCGAGGGGGCCGCGTTCGCCTCGCACTGGCAGGCGCTGCGCGCGCTCGCGCACGCCGGCTTCGCGGTCAATCCGCGCAACCGGCGCTGTCGCGGCGCCGCCGACGTCCTCGCCTACCGCGACCGCCTGGCGCGCGAGCGGGAGCGCCTCGCCTACGAGGCGGACGGCGTGGTGGTGAAGGTCGACGCGCTCGCCGCGCAGCGCCGCCTCGGCAGCACGGCGCACCACCCGCGCTGGGCGATCGCGTACAAGTTCCCGGCCCGCCAGGCGACCACCGTGGTGCGCGCGATCGAGGTGCAGGTGGGACGCACCGGCACGCTCACGCCCATCGCCCGGCTCGCGCCGGTCGCGCTGGGCGGCGTCGTGGTGCGCAACGCGACGCTGCACAACGAGGACGAGATCCGGCGCAAGGACGTGCGGGTCGGCGACACCGTGCTGCTCGAGCGGGCGGGCGACGTCATCCCGCACGTCGTGCAGGTGGTCCCGGCGAAGCGGCCGCGGACGGCGCGGCCCTTCCGCTTCCCGCGGCGCTGCCCCGCGTGCGGGGGACGCACGCTGCGCCCGGCGGGCGAGGTGCACTGGCGCTGCGTGAGCGTCGCCTGTCCGGCGCAGCTGCGCGCGCGGCTCGAGCACTTCGCGTCGCGCGGCGCGATGCACATCGACGGGCTCGGCGCCGCCGTGGTCTCGCAGCTGGTCGAGCGCCGCCTCGTCCGCGACCCGAGCGATCTGTACGCGCTGCGCGAGGCCCGGCTCGCGACCCTCGAGCGCTTCGGCGCGCGCTCGGCGCGCCGGCTGTGCGAAGCGATCGACGCCTCGCGCTCGCGCGGCCTCGCGCGCCTGCTGAACGGCCTCGGCATCCCGCTGGTCGGCGCGCAGACGGCGCACCGCCTGGCGACCCACTTCGGGACGCTCGCGCGTGTCGCGCGCGCGCCCAGGTCGGCGCTCGCGCAGACGCCTGGTGTCGGTCCGGCGATCGCCGACTCCGTCGCGACCTTCTTCGCCGAGCCGCGCAACCGGCGGCTCGTCGCGCGGCTCGAGGCGGCCGGCGTGAGCACGCGCGAGCCGCGCGTGCCGAGCCGCTCGGGCCCGCTCGCGGGCAAGGTCGTCGTCCTCACCGGCACGCTGTCCGGATTGACGCGTGAAGCGGCGCGCGATCTGATCGTCGCGGCCGGGGGCGCCGTGAGCGATGCCGTGTCGCGCAGCACCGACTACGTCGTCGTCGGCGCAGAGCCCGGCAGCAAGCTCGAGCAGGCGCAGCGGCTCGGCGTGCGACGGCTCGACCAGCGCGGTCTGCTGCGCCTGGCACGGGCGGCCGTAGGCCGCCGGACGAAAGGAGAACGGTGATGGAGACGACGAGGATCCCGCTCGCCAAGACTCTCGTAAGGACTCTCGCAAGGACTCTCGCGACGACGCTCGCGACGGGGCTGATCGCGGCGCTGCTCGCGGCCGGCGGCGCGAGCGCCCAGACGGCGGCACCCGCCCCCGGTCCGACGCTGGCGCCCGCCCCGCGTGGTGCCGGCATGGGTCCGGGTCCGCGCGGACCAGGCATGGGCGCGGGCCGGATGGGCCAGCCGGGCATGCGCGGCGGCGGCATGATGGGCGGCATGGGCGGCGGCATGTGCGCGATCGCCAACAGCGCGGACACGATCGACGTCAAGAACCTCGACGACGGCGTGACCATCACCCTGCGCTCGAAGGACGCGGCGAGCGTCTCGCGTATGCAGAAGGTCGCAGAGGCGATGCGGCTGATGCACGAAGCCTCGCAGTGACGCCGCCGGTACGCCGCGGCCCCCGGAGTGCGGGATGAAGCGGACGCACCTGATGGCGATCGACGCCGGTGGCGGCGGCGCGCACTGCCTGCTCGTCGACGCGGCGACCGGCGCGGTGACACGCGCGCTGCAGCGCTGGCGACACCCGGTCGCGCCGGGCACGGGCGGCCTCGGCAGCGACCTCGATCCGGGCGCGGTGCGCGAGGCCGTCTCGAGCGCGGCGCGCGACGCGGTCGCGCGCGCCGGGGTGTCGCCCGCGCAGATCGCGGGCGTCGCGGTGACCGGCATTCGGCACACGACGGTCGTCCTCGGCGACGGCGGCGAGG
>JBFMAS010000341.1:0-2143 GCA_040755575.1 Thermodesulfobacteriota bacterium | reverse complement strand
GCCGCCGCTGCGCACCGCGGCCGCCGTCGCGCTGGTCGCGGCGCTGCTCGCCGACCGGATGGAGGACCACCGCTGGCGCGCGAGCCTGATGCTGCGTCCGTTCGAGACGCACGCCGCTCTGGCCGACGAGGCGGTGGAGGCGATCGCGCACGACGCCTCGTGCGGCGGGCCGGCCCTGGTGCCGCTGGCCTACCTGCCGCTCGCCGCGTGGCGTGCGCCGGACAAGCTCAAGCGGGGACAGCTTTGCGCCGTCGAGGACTGGGCCGAGGGCAGGGGGTGCACGACGCCGACGTGCGTGCTCGTCATCCCCGACGCTCCGACCACCGAGCGGGCGCGGCAGGCGATGGCGGATCTCGTGCGGACGGGGTTCGTCGTGGAGGTGGGGGATGATACCGGGGCTCTCGTCCGATCGAGCAACGGCTAGCGTCGCGCTGGACGGGCGCGCGGGGAGGGCGCGCCGGCGCCGGCTGACCCAGGCGCGCATCGCGCTGGAGCGCGCGCTGACCGGCTGGCCGGCGCGCTGCGTCGCGCTCGTCGCCGCCTGGGCCGCCCTCGGCTTCGCGGTCGCGGCGTCGATCGGCCTGCCCCTGCGCTGGCCGACGACGGAGCTCGTCGTGCGGGCGAGGTGGATGCTGCTCCTGCTGTACGCGCCGCTGGCGCTCGCCTGGGTACTCGCCGCCGCGGGCCGGCAGCGTCCGCTCCTCGGCCGCTGGCGCCGCCTGCTGCTGTCGCCGGCCTTCTTCCTCGAGGCCGTCGTCGCCCTGGCCGCGCTGCACGTGACGGTCGGCGTGCTCGCGAACCTGAAGCAGTACCTGCCCGCGATCAACGAGATGCTCTACGACTCGCCGCTCTGGCGGCTCGACGCGTGGCTGCACGCGGGCGTCGAGCCGGCGGTCGCGGCGACCGAGCTCGCCGCCGAGCACGGGCTCCTGCCGTGGCTCGACCACGCCGGCTTGCTTTCCTCCGCGATGCAGCTCGTGGTGCCGCTCCTCTTCCTCCTCGCGGCGAAGCTGCGGCCGCTGCGCGGGCGCTTCTTCTTCGCCTACTGCCTGCTGTGGATGCTCGGCTGCGCGCTGTTCGCTCTCTGGCCGACGCTCGGCCCCGCCTTCTATCGCCCCAGCCGCTTCGTGTGGCTCGACCAGGCGCCGCACGCGCAGCACCTGCAGGACGCTCTGCTGCGCGACTATGTGGCGTTCCGGACCGATCCGAGCCGCTACGCCGTCACGCTCCACCAGGGCATCGTCGCGCTGCCGAACCTCCAGGTCGGCGTGCTCGCGCTGTTCGCGCTCGCCGCCGCCCGCTGGCGCGCTCTGTCGCTCGGGCTGTGGCTCTCGACGCTGGTCCTGTTCGCGGCCTCGCTCGCGCTCGGCTGGCACTACGCGGTCGACGGCTATGCGGGCGCGCTGCTCGCCTGCGTCGCCTGGCTTGCCGCGTGCTGCGCCGTGCCCGAGCAGCGGCCCGACCGCGACGTCGCGGCGCGCACGCTGCCGCGCCGCTCGACGGTCGCCTGAAGAGCCGGAGATGAACGACGAGCGCAACGCCGGCTGCCTGCGGCCCGCCGCCGCGGCGGTGTTCGTCGCCGCGCTCGTGGTCTACGCCGGCACGCTGTCGAACGGCTTCCCGTTCGATGACGCGATCCAGGTCGAGCAGAACCTCTACGTGCGGAGCCTGGCGCACGTGCCGGCGATCCTGTCGCAGCCGACGTGGCCGGGCTACGTCTACCGGCCCTTGCCGACGCTGACGTACGCCGCCACCTGGGCGCTGGTCGGGCCGGCGCCGTGGCTCCATCACCTGACGAGCGCGCTGCTGCACGCGGGCGTCTCCGTGCTCGTGCTGCTGCTGCTCGCACGTGTGTTCGGTGCGCGCGTCGCGCTGCTCGCCGCGCTGCTGTTCGCCGTGCATCCCATCCACGTCGAGGCGGTCGCGAGCGTCGCCAACCGGACCGAGCTGCTCGCCGCCCTGCTCGGCATCGGCGCGGTGCTGCTGGTCGTGCCGCGCGGCGCGCGATCGCCCGGCGAGCGGCCGCCGCTCCCCCGCATGGCGCTCGGGCTCGCGTCGTTCGTCGCGGCGCTGCTGTCGAAGGAGAGCGCGCTGACGCTCGCGGTCGCGGTGCCGCTGCTGGTCGCGGCGCGCGACGAAGGCG
>JBFMAS010000340.1:0-3261 GCA_040755575.1 Thermodesulfobacteriota bacterium | reverse complement strand
GCGGTCGCGTCGAGCGACTTCGGCTGCGCCGCGGCACCGGCGCCCGGCGCCGCCGCGGCGAGGCGCTGCGCGCGCAGCATCGGCGCACCGCTCGCCGCCGCGTCCGCCTCGGCGCGCGCGCCCGCGCCGAACACTCCCTCGTAGCGCACGCCGTCCGGCATCTCGACCGGGACGCGCACCGTGCGGCTCACGCCGCCCTCGTTCACCACCCGCTCCTCGACCGCGACGAACGAGGTGAACGGCGTCAAGAGCCGATGCGCGAGCGCCACGCGCACCACCTGCTCCTCGAGCGGCTTCGGGAAGCGGCCGCCCTGCAGCGCGCCGAGGTCGCGGTCGAGCAGCGACGCCACCTTGGCGCGCGCCCAGATCGACGCGATCGCGCCGCTCTCCTGGTCGCGCTCGGGCAGCGTCACCGGGATCGCCTGCCGGTACGGCCGACCCTGCCGGAAGCCGGTCAGCACGACCTGTCCGGTGCCGGCGCCGCGGTAGCGCGCGTGGACGACCAGCGGGCGCTCCGCCCACAGGTCGGCATGCCGGTGCGGGAAGACCTCGACCACGTCGAGGCCGTCCCACTCGAGCTGCACGTCGGTCAGCACGGGCGAGGCGATGCGCTGCCAGAACCGCTTCGCGACCTCCTCGCCCGGAGCGCCGAGCAGCACGTATTCGGCCTCGCCGCCGCCGAGGCGAGCCATGCCGTCGATCAGGAAGCGATTGACGCCGTTGCCGGTGCCGAACGGGAACCAGCGCGACGTCGCGCGCACGCGCTCGACGAGCCCGAGCACCTCGAGGTCGTTGCCGACGTAGCCGTCGGTCATGAAGGTCACGATGCGCAGGCGGTTCCCGTCGGCCGGCGTCCGCGCGACGCGCTCGATGGCCTCGGCCATCATCGTGCCGCCGTTGGCCTCGAGCGCGTCGATGTAGGCCCGCGCGCGGCCCTTCATCTCCGCGCTCGCCCGCTGCGGCCTCGCGAACAGCGCGCTCGCCGTGCTGCCGAAGTCGATCACCTGGAAGGTGTCGCCCGGATTCATGTGGTCGAGCACGAAGCGCATCGTCTCCTTCGCCTTGTCGAGCGGCGCCCCCATCTGCGAGCCGGAGCGGTCGATGACGAAGATCAGCTCCTTCGGCGCGGCCGTCTCGGCGGTGACGCGCTTCGGCGGCAGCAGGAAGAAGCTGACGTAGCCGTCGCCCGCGTCCGGGCGATGGGTCAGGTAGCCGCTCTGCAGGTCGTCGCTCGAGACCGCCCAGCGCAGGACGAAGTCGCGGTTCGGGATCTCCGTCTGGCCCCGCAGCGCGACGATGGCTCGCTGCGGCGACGGCCGCTCGACGTCGACCGCGTGCAGCGGCGACTCGAGCGCGCCGATCGGCACGCCGGCGTCGAGGTCGATCGTGATCGACAGGTCGTGTCCTGCGCGCGTCCCTTCGGGCGTGACGGGCGGCGTCACCGCGTCCGCGTCGCGCGTGCCGGGCGGCGAGAAGCGCGGTCCGACGACCGTCGGCACGACGAGCGAGAAGGTCCCGGCCTCGAAGGCGAGCGGCTCGACGTACTCGATGCGCACCTCGATCCGCGCGCCGGGCATCAGGTTCGCGACCGACTGCGTGAAGACGTTCGGCCGCTCCTCGGCGAGCAGGCTCGCGACCTGCCCGGCCGCACGCGCCGCCTCGTAGGTCCTCCGCGCCTCCTCGCGGCGCTGGACCTCGCCCGCGACGACGCGGTCCCCGACCTTCATCGTCATGGCGTCGACCGCGGCACGCTCGGACAGGGGGAAGGTGTAGACCGCCTCGACCGGCTCTGCGAAGACGCTGCGGAAGGTCTGCGTGACGACGACCCGCGCGACGAAGCCCGCGACGGTCGCCCGTACGTCGGTGTGCTCGAGCGGACAGCCGCCGAGCGGGCGGCCGTCCTCGTCCACGGCGTCGAGCGCCCCGCTGCCGGCGGCGCGGGCTGCCTGCGGCAGTGCGAGGCATGCAGCAAGCGCTGCGGCGGTGACCATCGATCGAGTCGCTCTCATGGCGAACCTCCCTTTCCGAGCCGTAGGTCGCTCGCCGCGGCCAAATCGGATCACGACGCCGCCGCGCTCGCTCGCCGGCACGGATTGGCCTACGCTCGTGCGATGCCCGGTCCCGCCGAGGACTGGACCGAGGTGGTCGAGCGGCTGGTCGCGGGCGACGAGCTCGCGTTCCTCAAGCTGGCCCGTCTGGTCACCGGCTGCCTGACGCAGCTCCGCGCCTACGACTTCCAGGAGGAATGGGACGACCTGCGCCAGGAGGTGCTGCTCGCCGTGCTCGCCAACGCGCGCGCGGGCCGGCTGCGCGACCCGCAGGCCTTCGTCGGCTACGTACGGATCATCACGCGCAACAAGGTGATGGATCGACTGAAGGAGCGACTGCGCCACCACGAGAAGGAGCGCCTGCCGTGGGACGACGCGACCGCATACGCGACGGCGCCCGCGACCGGGGCGGAGCCGATCG
The DNA here is from genome assembly GCA_040755575.1 of Thermodesulfobacteriota bacterium. Taxonomy (GTDB): domain Bacteria; phylum Desulfobacterota; class Binatia; order UBA12015; family UBA12015; genus DATCMB01. The sequence goes on along the minus strand of JBFMAS010000340.1, from coordinate 792 downwards.
AGCGGGCGGCCCTGCGCGCGGCGCTCGCCGAGCTGCCGGGCGAGGAGCGCAGGGTGCTCGACGGCGTCTACGGCGAGGGCAAGACGTACGAGGAGGTCAGCGCCGAGACCGGAATCCCACTCGGCACGATGAAGCGCCGCCTGCGCGACGCCCTGGCGACGCTGCGGCGCAGGCTCGCGCCCGGGTGATCCGATGCGCCGTCGTACGACGACCTACGTGAGCGTGGGACCATGAGCTGCCGGCGCGCCTTCGAGATCGACCTCGCCGCATTCCTGCACGAGCCGCGCGACGCTCGCTGGGACGACTTCCGCGCGCACTACCCGCGCTGCGCCGCGTGCGCCGCGGAGGTGGCGGCGTGGACGGCGCTCGAGACGATGCTCGCACCGCCGCACCCGGGCGAGGAGACGCTGCGGTGCTGGGCGCGCGAGCGCGACGCGCTCGATGCGGCGACGCGCGCGAGCGTCGAGCGCCACCTCGCGCGCTGCCCGTCGTGCACGGAGGAGCTGCGCGTGCTCGAGCGCTTCGCCGCCGGCCCGAAGGAGGGTGCGGGGCACGAGCTGCGGCGCCACGAGGCGCGCGTGCGACCGGCCGGGCGGCGCGTCGACCACGCGGCGACGCGCGGCGCGACTGCGACGTCGCACGCACAGGGCAGGCCGCGTCGCGGCGCGCCCGGCGTCCTGCGCCGCGTGCTCCGGCATCCGGCGCTGCCCTGGGCGGCGCTCGTCGTCCTGCTCCTGCTGCCGACCTTCCGCGAGCGCTTCCAGGACGCGGGCGGCCCGCCGCCGCCGCGGC
>JBFMAS010000339.1:0-5505 GCA_040755575.1 Thermodesulfobacteriota bacterium | reverse complement strand
GCACGCCGTGCAGCGACGCGACGCGCACGTCGCGCGGACCGAGCACGACTTGACGCGCCTCGTCCCCGAGCTTGACGACCTCCGCGTGCGCTGCGGACGGCTGCCCGAAGTCGCGCGCCGTCAGGCGCCGCGCGACCACGTCGACCGCGGGTGGCGGCGGGGCGGCGCACTCGCAGCCGCACGCGAGCAGGGCGGCGGGCACGAGCACGAGCGCGACGCGGACCGCCTGCAGGTTTCTTCCCGCACCCATCGGTGTCGGCAGTCGTGCGAGGTCGCCGCGGCTGCGCGGCAGGGACCTAGCCGAGCGGGCAAGGCGCTTCAAGCACGTCGCCGGGCCATGGCGCTTGCGCGGCCGCGCGCCGCGGGTCGCCCGCGAATCCGGCTCGCATTCGGCTTCGCGCCGTTGCTAGAGTCGGCAGGTGCCGCCCCGGGCGCTCGTCGTTCTGCTCGGCCTCACGGCCGTCGCGGTCGTTGCCTGGCTCACCTCGTCCGCGCCGCCCGACGCGCCGCGGCCGAACGTCCTGCTGGTCTCGATCGACTCGCTGCGCGCCGACCACCTGCACGCCTACGGCTACCCGCGCGAGACCAGCCCGACCATCGACGCGCTCGCGAGGGACGGCGCGCTCTTTGGCCGCGCGGTCGCGCCGTCGACCTGGACGCTGCCGTCGCACATGACGCTCCTCACCGCGATGCCGCCCGAGCAGCACGGCGTCGCGAGCAACGAGCGCCAGCTCGATCCGGCGGCCGTGACGCTGGCCGAGGTGCTGCGCTCCGCGGGCTACGCGACGGCGGGCTTCGCCGCCGCGCCGTACGTCCGCGCCATGTACGGCTTCGACCAGGGCTTCGACCTCTACGACGAGTCGATCGTCAAGGACGGGCTGTTCGACTCGCTGCGCGGCGCGACGTCGCCCGAGTCGACGCGCCTCGTGAGCGAGTACCTCGAGCGCTGGGACCGCGACGGGCGGCAGAAGCCGTTCTTCGTCTTCCTCCACCTCTGGGACCCGCACTACGACTACAACCCGCCGCCGCCCTACGACACGATGTTCGACCCGCACTACGCGGGCACCATCACCGGCAACGACTTCCTCACTAATCCGAAGGTGCGGCCGGACATGGACCGTCGCGACCTCGAGCACATCGTGGCGCTCTACGACGGCGAGATCCGCTACACGGACGAGCACCTCGGCCGGCTCGTCGACCTGCTGCGGAGGCTCGGCGTGCTCGACGACACGGTCGTCGTCGTCACGGCAGACCACGGCGAGGAGTTCTTCGAGCACGGCCGCAAGGGACACGGCGAGGTGCTGTACGACGAGACCATGCTGGTTCCGCTCGTGATCCGCTTCCCGCGGGCCGTCGCGCCGGGACGCGTGCTCGAGGAGCAGGTGCGCCTGATGGACGTCGCGCCGACGATCATCGAGCTGGCCGGCGTCGTGCCGCCGGAGGCCTTCGGCACGCCCACCGGCACGCCGCACGGCGCGACGAGCCTCGCGTCGTTCATCGCGGCCGACGGCGCCGACGAGCTGCCGGCGCTGGTCGCCTTCGGCACGACCAAGATGGGCAAGCTCACGCGCAGCGCCGTCCGCCGCCAGCACAGCAAGCTGATCGTGCAGTCGCCGGGGCCGCCGCACCCGGAGGCGTACGACCTCGCCGCGGACCCGGGCGAGCGCGTCAACCTGAGCCGTGAGCCGGACGACGAGCCGCTCGTGCAGGGTCTCCAGGAGGAGCTGTCGTCCTGGGCCTCGCTGTGGTCCGGCGGGCCGCGCTACGCGAAGGTCCTCGAGGTGCCGACGAGCCAGGCGGAGCGGCTGAAGGCGCTGGGCTACATCCGCTGAGGCGGCCCGCTCGCGTGCGACGCATGCCGTGAAGAGCGACCTCCGCTGCCCGCTCCTGTGCGCGTCGATCGTGCTCGCGCTCGCGGCGTGCGAGCGCTCGGGGCCTGCGCTGGTCCCGCTGCACCGGCTGGTCGACCTGCAGCCGCGCGCCGTCGCCCGAGGGCCGCTCGCGGCCGGCCGCCACGTCGCGATCGACGACGTCGCGCGCCCCGTGCTCGCCGGGTCGCGGCCGTTCGACGCGCGCCCCGAGTGCGGCGCTGGCGCAGCGCCGTCGCCGTGCAGCGTCGCGGTGCCGGCGGAGCTCGCGTCGTCGGCGTGGCTGCTGATCGACGTCGCGACCAGGCCGTCGCGGGCGCCGTCGGGCGACTCGCCGGGCAAGCGGCCGCCGCTCCTGCTCCCGCAGCACGGCGCCGGCACGGTCGCCCTGGCGGGCGTCGATCCGCGCGCCGTGCAGCGCGTCGAGGTGCGCGGCGTGCCGCCGCTCGCGGAGCGCGACGTCACCACCGCCGCCGTCGAGATCGCGCGCGGCGCGCGCCTGCGCTTCGCGGTCGGCGTCGAGGACGCCGTCTGGGAGGTCGACGCGGCGCCCGTCGAGGTCGCGGTCGCCGCGCTCGCGAGCGGAGAGACGCACGAGCTCTTCCGCCGCCGGCTCGATCCCGCGCGCGACGCGGACGACCGTCGCTGGATCGAGGCCGACGTGGCGCTCGACGAGCTCGCCGGCCGCGAGGCTCGGCTGCGCTTCCTCGCGCGGCCCGCGACGGAAGGCGACGCGCGGCCCTCGCTGCCGGTGTTCGCAGACCCGACCATCTGGGCGCCGGCGGGCGCCGACGCGAAGCCGTCGGTGGTGCTGATCTCGCTCGACACGCTGCGCGCGCGCAGCATGAGCCTCTACGGCCACACGCTGCCGACCACCCCGTTCCTCGACCGGTTCGCGGCGACGGGGGCGACCGTCGAGCGCGCGTTCACCACCTTCTCGAACACGCTCGGCTCGCACATGAGCATGCTGACGGGACTCTACCCGGCGTCGCACGGCGTCGTCGCGCTGAACCGCCGCCTCGCGCCGGAGCACGCGACGCTCGCCGAGCGGCTTCGTGCCGCCGGCTGGGACACCGCGGCGTTCACCGAGGACGGGCTCCTCGCGGCGGACCTCGGCTTCCGGCGCGGCTTCGGCGTCTACTGGGAGAACAAGACGGTCGGCTCGGCCGCGGGCGACGCGCGGGGCACCTTCCGCCGCGCGCTCGACTGGGCCGGGTCGCGCGAGGGCACGCCGTTCTTCCTCTTCGTCCACACCTACGCCGTGCACATCCCGTACGCGCCCCCGCCCGAGTACCGCCGCATGCTGATCGGGGACGGCGGCTCGGAGAGCGACCTGCCGCCGGTCGAGCGCGAGCGCCTGCGCTACGAGCAGGAGGTGCGCGCGCTCGACGACGACGTCCGGCGCTTTCTCGAGCGGCTCGAGGAGATCGTCCCCGCCGAACGCCTGCTCGTGGTCGTCACCTCGGACCACGGCGAGGAGTTCGGCGAGCACGGCCTGATCACGCACCTGCAGCTCTACGACGAGGTGCTGCACGTGCCGCTCCTGCTGCGCTGGCGGGGCCGCATTGCGCCGGGCGTGCGCGTCGCTGCGCCGGCGTCGCTGGTCGACGTGGTGCCGACGGTGCTCGAGCTCCTGAGCGTCGAGCCCCGCGCGGCCGACGGCGCGAGCCTCGCGCCGTTGCTGCGCGACCCGCGTGCGGCGCTGCCGCGCCGGGCCGTCTTCGCTCAGGTGCTGCCGCGCGAGGCGAACGGCAGGGACTGGTTCTTCATCGCCCGCAGCGCGGACGAGAAGTGCATGCTGCCCATCGACGGGGCGGGGCGCTGCTTCGACCTCGCCCGTGACCCGCGCGAGCAGCAGCCGCTGTCGCCCGAGCAGAGCCCCGCGCTCGGCGAGCTGCACGGGCTCGCCGACGAGTATCGCGCTCGAGCCCTGGTCGCGATCGGGCCGGGCGCGCTGCCGATGTCCGAGGCGGCGCTCGAGGTGGACCGCGCGACGCAGCTCAAGCTGCAGGCGCTCGGCTACCTCGACTGATCCTCCCGGCGCGCGGCGATGGGCGAGGCGCGCGTCAAGGATGCCACGGGCTCCGGAGGAACCAGCGCGGCTTCAGGACGAGGCTGTCCTTGCCCCGCACCCAGGCGTCCTCGTGCGCGCGCCAGCGCGCGAGCGCGCCGCCCGGCGCCGCGGCGTGCCACTCGCGCTGGTAGCGCGCGAAGTCGGACGGCTCGCGGAACGCCAGGATGACGATCGCCTCGTGGTCGTACATGCAGACCCGGTAGGCGCCGACGAGCTGCGCGCCCGCGGACTCGGCGGCGGCGACGCCGTCCGCGCCGAAGGCGTCGAGGTAGTCCGCGACGCGACCGGGGGCGACGCGCACGATCTGGTGCAGGAACAGCTTGCCCGCGGTGCCCCGCGCGCGGTGGCCCTCGACGTCGGGCGAGTACGGCGTCGAGTCGACGATGCGGTCGAAGCCGCCGGTGCGCAGGTTCAGGTTGCCGAGCCACCACTTCTTGAGCTCGGGGTTCTGCGCGCGCGGCTCGAACTGGCTCTGCAGCATTTCTGCTTGACGCTGCCAGGTGACGTTCTGCCAGACGTTCACCGCGAGCGGCCAGGTCCCGGTCGCCTCGAGGACGGTGAAGAGCCCGAGCATCGAGTCGCCCCGCTCGCCGCGCGCCTTGCGCTGCGAGCCGTGGTGCTCGGCCATGCTGTCGAGGTAGTCCTCGGCGCGCCCCGGGACGACGTTCACCAGCTCGTGCAGGTAGATCGCCACGGCGCGCCTACCAGATCCGCGTCTCGGTGCGGTAGCCCTGCGGCCAGAGCGGACACCAGGGCGTCGCGAAGCCCCACACCTCGACGGTGCCGCCGGCGAGCAGCCGCTCGACCGAGCGCTGCCAGTCGCGCACGCCGGCGTCGCGCACCACCGCCTCCTGGTACGCGCCCGCCTCGACGAGCCCGGGGAAGGCCCAGATCGCGTATGCGGCATCGTTGGTGAACGCGACCTCGTAAGCACCGACGAGGCGGCGCCCGAGCGCGGCGTCGAGCGGCACGCGGCGCTCGAGCGCCGCGAGGAAGTCGTCCACCTTGCCGGGCATGACCGCGTAGCGCGTGAAGGCGTACGCGGTGCCGGAGACGCCGGCTCCGAGAAGCTCGTCGAGCGTCGGGGAGAACCCGGCGCCGACGAGCACCTGGCTCCGCGCGCGCCTGCGGAAGCGGAACGAGCCGCGCCACCACTCGGCGAGCCGCGCGTCGTCGCCGTGCTCGGTGTACATGCGATCGCACACGGCGGCGAAGTGGTCCCAGTCGCGCAGCTCCCACAACGCCATGGTCTCGGGCCACGTGGCGGTGCTGCCGATCGTGCTGCCCGCCCACACGAGACGCATGCCACGGCTCTCCTCGGCGTACGGCGCCCAGCCGGTGCGCAGCGCCTCGAGGTAGCCTTCCTTGCCGCCGCCGTCGATCGCCGACGTCTCGTGCAGGTAGAGCGCCATCGTCGATGCGACTAGCGCGCGCGGCTCGGCCGATGCAAACCGCGGCTCGCTCGGGCGCGTCCGCTCGGAGGTCGGGCGTCGCAGCCCGTGCGTATTTCGTGCTTGGCGTTCGTGCCGGTGGGCGCGGCGCGGTGGGCCCGGGCCCGGCGCC
>JBFMAS010000338.1:0-20933 GCA_040755575.1 Thermodesulfobacteriota bacterium | reverse complement strand
GCCGTCTTGGTGTCGTCGGCGCACGCAAGCACAAAGTAGCTGCCGGGCACGGTGGACGCCGGGATCTTCACCGACTTGGTCCCCGAGTGGCCGGCGCCGGGCGCCAGGCCGGGGACCGAGCGGGTCCCGCTCAGGAGCTTGTCGCCCGAGCCCTTCGCCGCGTCCACCGAGAGGTAGTAGCGCGTCTTCGAGGCGCCCGACGGCACGTTGCCGAGATTCTGCACCGTGTCCGTCACCGGGAAGGTGGTGCCGCGCTTCTTGGTCGCGGGCGGGTCGGACACCGCGCCCTCGACCAGGTCGGGCCTGCCCACGGTGACCGTGGCTCCCGGCGTCGCCGCGCAGTTGTCCTCCTCGTCGCTCTCGACCACGGTGCTCCTGTCGTCGGCGCACGCGAGCACGAAGTAGGCGTCGAGCGGGGTGGTCGTGGGGATCGTCACGGTGGTCGTGCCGGACGCGCTCTCGCCGGGATCGAGCGCCGGCACCGAGCGGACGCCGGTCAGGAGCCGGTCGTCGGCGCTCTTCACCGCGTCGTGCGACAGGTAGAAGCGGGTCGTCGAGGAGCCGGAAGGCGACGCCCCCGAGTTCTGCACGGTCGACGTCACCGAGAACTTGCTGCCGGGCGCGCCGGTGGGCGCGGACGAGCTCGTCGCCATCGCCGTCACGCCGAGGTCCGGGCTGGCCGCGCCCCCGACGACGTTGACGGTGCGGCTCACGGTGAGCTCGCCCGAGTTCTCCGACCACACGCGGAACGTGAAGGTCTTGCTGCCGGGCGTCTGCGCCAGGAACGACCACGTCGCCGAGCGCGACCAGCTCGGCGGGATGTTGCCGAGCGTGAGCGACCCCAGGGGGTCGGCGAAGGGCATGGTCGTGCCGTCGAGGCGCGCCGTCTGGACGTCGCGCGGCTGCACGCCGCTCGGCAGCGCCAGGGGCTGGATCTGGACGCCGGACGCCACGTAGGAGTCGTTGGCGACGTTGACCGCCACCGAGACCAGCTGGCCGACCCCGGCGCTGGTCGGGCCGCTCGCGTACGCCGACATCGCCGGCGGCGACTGGACGCGCGCTCCGGGCAGGACGTCGCCGCGCACGATCAGGGCGCTCATGCCCCAGGGCAGCACGGTGTTTTCGGCGTCGGTCGGGACCACCTTCAGCCGGTAGGTGCCGGGCAGCGGGTCGTGCACGACCAGGTACTCGACGTTGTCGACGCTCGACACCGAGACGTACTCGCCGCAGGCGCCGGTCGGGTCGCCGCAGTCGACGTCGCGATCGACGTACAGGTCGATGTCGTACAGCACGGCGCGGCTCGCGCCGGCGCTCGCCGGCGGCTCGTCCCAGGTCAGCACGACCACCAGGCGCTTCGCGCCGGGCGGCACCGTGATGTCGTTGTAGGCGAAGCCGAAGGAGTTGACGGTGCCCCAGAAGCGGCCGGTCTGCCAGCCGTCGGAGTTCGGGTGGTCCCAATGCGCGACGTAGCCCGACACGCGGCCGAGCCCGTACTCGTTGCTCTTGCCGACCGCGCCGTCGTGCCCCATGGCCGTCGCCATCAGGTGCGCGCGCACCAGCGCCGGCTTGAACTGGAACTGCGGGTAGTGGTGCAGGAGCGAGGCCGCGAGCCCGGTTGACGTGCGGCGTCGACATGCTGCAGCCGTCCTGGTTCTTGTAGCCGTCGCTGGTCCCCGCCCGCGCCGAGGTGATCGTCGTGCCGGGCGCGACGACGTTCGGCTTCATGCGGCCGTCGCCGGTCGGCCCGCGGCTGCTGGTGGGCTTCAGGTCGCCCACCGTCTGGTAGCCGTTGTCGAGCACGTTGCCGACCGCGAGGACGTTCTTCGCGACGCCGGGGTTCGCGATCGAGCCCGGCGTGCCGCCGTTGCCGGCGCAGGCGACGTAGAGCTGAGCGTTGATCCAGGTGCGGTAGTCGGCCTTGCGCGAGATCTCGTCCGTGCCGGTGAGGCCCGTTCCCGCGCCGCCGCTGTAGCTGATCACCATCGGCGCGGGATCGACCGGGTTGGTGCTGCACTCTCCCGGCACCGTCATCCAATCCATGGCGCTCTTCAGGACCGAATCGGTGTTGCCGCTGCCGTTCTTGTCCCAGACCTTGGCCACCCGGATGTAGCCGCCTTGCGCCAGCTCACCCACGCCGGGGGCGACGCCCTTGTAGCGCAGGTTGGCGGCGCCGGTGCCCGCGATCGTACCGAGGACGTGCGTGCCGTGCCCGAACAGGTCGATGAACGCACCTTCCGGCTCGCTGGTGAAGTTCCTGCCGCAGGCGCGCTTGCCCGCGAGGTCGAGGTGACCGCTCGGGCCGCCGATCATGGCGCCGCTGTCGATGATGCCGACCGGGATCGGCGCGCCGCCGAAGCGCGTCAGGCCGTACGAGATGCTGCCCGGCCGGATCATGTCCGCGTCGAGGAGCGGCATGCTCTGGTCGTGCCCGGGCGGGTTCACGTCGATCGTCTCGATGAACAGCACGAAGTCGAGCGCCGCGAGGCGCTCGAGGACGGGGCCGGTCGCGACCGCCTCGTAGAAGTGGAGGTCGGCGTCGTACTCGCCGACGGCGGCGCCGGCCGCCTCGAGCTCGCGCCGGAAGCCGCCGTCCGGGTCGGCCTCGAAGAGGTTGACGACGATCGGGATCGGCGTCGTCGGATCGAGCGCGGGCGCCGTCCCCTGGGCACCCCGCAGCCCGACGAGCTCCGGGCTGGCCTTCTGCTCGGGGGTGCTGACGCCCACCCACTCGACCTCGGGCAGGGCGGAGATCGCGGGCAGCGCGCCGATCGGCAGACGGGCCTTGTGGTGGTCGTCGTGGCGGCCGAGGAGGTGGACGCCGAGGCCCGCGAGCTTCTCCCCGACGCGCTCGTCGAGCGGGACGCGGAGCAGCACGAAGCCGTAGACGAACTTGCGGCCCTGATCGCGCACGCCGTCGGCGTGCGCCTGGAGCATCGGGTCGAGCCCCGACGCCGGGGCGCGGACGCCCGACGAGAAGCTCAGCGCGCGGCCGGCGTCGGCTCGCTGCCGCCCCGAGTTGGAACGATAGGCGGCGGTCGCCGGGGCCTCGGGCTTCTTCCTCGGCGCCGCCGCCCCGGGCGGAATGAGGACGTTCATGCCCTCGACCGCGGGCGCGAGCTCGGCCGCGGGCGAGTCCGGATCGGGCTCGCTCGCGACCGCAGCAGGCTCGCCCGAAGGTCTCGCGGCGGGCACGGTCTCCTCGGGCAGCGACGGCTGCGGCCCGGCGAGGACTTGCTCTGCGATCGCCGCGAGAGCCGCGTCGTCGTACGGCGGCGTTGCGCCGCCCGCGTCGCCCGCGCCGGGAGGGACGAGCCCGGAGCCGATGGCGAGGGCGATCATCGTGAAGACCGCTTCAGCGAGGCGCCCGCGGAGCCGGCGGCGACGGTCGGGTCGCCGGCGATATCTCGTGCACATGGCTTCTTCCTCCTCGGTGCCCCGGAAGCGCGTGCCGCTGCGGAGCGAGAGCTGTTTGCTCTCGGGCGCTACGTACGAGGTAGCGGGCCGCTACCCGCGTCGCGGGCGCCGAGCCTTGACGCCCCTCCCCCGGGGGCGCTCAACTGCCCGCATGGACTTCGAGATCCCCGCCGACGTCGCCGCGTTCCTCGCCGAGATGGACTCCTTCATCGAGCGCGAGCTCCGGCCGCTCGAGCAGCAGGACGACAACGTCCGCTTCTTCGACCACCGGCGCGAGGACGCGCGCACGGACTGGGACCGCGGCGGCCTGCCGAACCGGGAGTGGGAGGCGCTGCTGCACAGGGTGCGCCGCATGGCGGACGACGCGGGGCTCTACCGCTACCCGCTGCCGAAGGCCTGGGGCGGGCGCGACGGCACCAACCTCGGCATGGCGATCATCCGCGAGCACCTCGCGGCGAAGGGCCTCGGGCTACACTGCGACCTGCAGAACGAGCACTCGATCGTCTCGAACCACGTCGGCCTCCTGCTCATGCTCGAGTACGGCACCGACGCGCAGAAGGAGCGGTTGCTCGACGGGCTCCTCGCCGGCACGACGGGCTTCGCCTTCGGCATCACCGAGCCCGAGCACGGCTCCGACGCCACGCACATGGAGACCACCGCGGTGCGGCACGGCGACGTCTGGCAGATCGACGGCGAGAAGACGTGGAACACGGGCGTCCACGTCGCCGACTACGACCTGATCTTCGCGCGCACGAGCGGCAAGGCGGGCGACGGGCACGGCATCACGGCGTTCCTCGTCCCGACGGCGAGCGAGGGCTTCAAGGTCGAGCAGTACCTGTGGACCTTCAACATGCCGACCGACCACGCCCACGTGACGCTCAGGAACGTCCGCGTGCCGCACGACGCGGTCTTCGGCGGCGAGGGCCGCGGCCTCATGGTCGTGCAGCACTTCTTCAACGAGAACCGCATCCGTCAAGCAGCATCGAGCCTCGGCGCGGCGCAGTTCTGCGTGAACGAGTCCGTCGAGTACGCGAAGGTGCGCAAGCCCTTCGGCAAGCCGCTGGCGACGAACCAGGGCATCCAGTTCCCGCTCGTCGAGCTGCAGACGCAGTGCGAGATGGTGCGCGCGCTGATCCACAAGACCGCGTGGCTCATGGACGTCAAGGGCAACTTCGCCGCCTCGGACAAGGTCTCGATGTGCAACTACTGGGCGAACCGGCTGTGCTGCGAGGCGGCCGACCGCGCGATGCAGGTGCACGGCGGGCTCGGCTACTCGCGCCACAAGCCGTTCGAGCACATCTACCGCCACCACCGCCGCTACCGCATCACCGAGGGCGCGGAGGAGATCCAGATGCGCCGCGTCGCGGGCTACATGTTCGGCTTCATGAAGCAGCGCGCGCCGAAGGGCGTGGTCGAGGGCTGACGGGACGTCGTCATTCGCCCGGCGGCCGCTGCGGCCGCGCCGTGTAGCGCTCGGGCGCCGACGCGAACCGGGCGCGGCACGCCTCCGAGCAGAAGACGTAGGTCTGCTCGTTCCAGATCTCGCTGACCGGCGGGGGATCGGCGGGGATGGCCATGCCGCACACCGGGTCGTGCCGCGCCTCCCAGCCGGGCGGCCGCACGACCGGGCGCGCCGCGACCAGCCCCGCGATCAGCTCGAGGTCGTCGAGCAGGAGCCGCGGCAGGAGGAAGTGCTCGCGTACGCGCTCCTGGCCGCGCCGGGCGAGCTGCAGGGACGACTCGCGGTCCCGCAGCAGCGTCACGATGGCCTCCGCGCACTCCTCGACGCTGTCCACCAGGAGCCCGCCGATGCCGTCCGCCATCTGCAGCGGGATCCCGCCCGTGCGCCCGGCGACGACCGGCGTCCCCTTCCACAGCGCTTCCGAGACGACCAGGCCGAACCCTTCGCGGATCGACTTCTGCACGATCGCGCTCGAGAGCCGCTGGAAGGCGTTGACCTCGATGTTGCCGACGCCGCTCAGGTTGGTGAAGACGTGCACCAGCGGGTCGCCCGCGGCGGCCGACAGCACGTCGCGGTAGATCTGCCAGCCCTCCGGGTCGTCGGTCGCCATCGAGCCCACCAGGGCGAGCTGCAGCCCGGGCAGCTTCCGGCGCGCCAGGCGATAGGCCGTGATCACGCCGAGCGGGTCCTTCCAGGGGTCGAAGCGCGACACCTGGGTGACGAGCCCGCGATCGAGCCGGATGCCGATCCACTCGAGCACCCGGCGCGCCGTCAAATCGTCGAGCGGCATGTTCTTCGGGCTCAGCGGGTCGATCGCGGGCGGCACGAACTCGCGGCGCTCGATCGGCAGGCCGGGCGGAGCGAACTCCGCCATGGTGAACACGGCCGCGTCGTAGTCCGCCAGATACTCGCGGACGAACGACCACACCTCGGGATCGGGGTCCGAGGTGTCGATGTGGCAGCGCCACACCCAGCGTGCATCGTCCTTGCCGCGGAGCGGGAGGATCGCCGCGGGCTGCGGGTCGTGCACGAACACGACGTCGTACCTCTCCTGCAGGAAGGCCGCGTTGCGCTCGGCGTTGGCGCGGTAGGTGGCGCGCGCCGTTTCGCTGAGGCCGGCGCGCCTGCCCTGCAGGCCGTTGTGGATCGTCTTGGTCACCTGGAAGAAGTCGTCGTCGCCGCTGATGATCTTCCAGTCGGCGACGAGTCCGAGGTCGGACAGCAGAGGCACCAGCGAGCGCAGCAGCTCCGCCACGCCGCCGCCGTAGGGCGTCGCATTCAGGTGCAGGACGCGGATCCCGCGCAGCTCCCGGCCGAGCCGGAAGCCCTCGTCGAGCAGGCCGTCGGGTGCGACGCCGCGGTAGGACTCGAGCGAGCGCTGTCCGACGTCGACGGTCTGGAGCATCGTCACGCGTCCTGCGCGGGGGCGGTCGCGCTCGACGCCGCCGGGACGGGCTGCCAGCGGAAGTCGCACCGGGTCGCGCCGCCGGCGAGGGTCCCTTCCCGCACGAGACGGCCGCCCCAGCTCTCCGCCAGGGCGAAGTCGAGGTTGCACCACGTGCCGACGCAGACGTCGGTCGCGTCGTGCGCGCGGAAGTACTCCGCGATCGGGCAGCGCAGCACGTCGAAGGCGACCGCGTCCGGGGACGCGACGTCGCGCATGACGTAGCCCGGCGGGCCGAACGGGAAGCGGCGGAACAGGCCGGTCGCGATGCGGAGCCGGCGGTGCGGATCGGCCGTCCTGAGCTGCGACACGAGGCGCGCGGCGTCGCCCCAGCGGCGGTACACGACCCAGGCGGCGTCGCCGGCGAGCTCGGTCGCATAGGCCCGCTCGACGCCGCACGCCGAGAGCGCACGGTGGAACGACAGCGTGAGGCACGCGAGCGCGACGTTCATCCGCGCCCCGAGCGTCGGCTCGAGCGGCAGCGAGGGAGAGAGCTCGGCGAACGTCCGCCACGTCGCACGGAGCAGCTCGTCGACGTCACCTCGCGGGAAGCGGCCACGCTCGGGCGCGGTCCGGCAGCGGGCTCTGCCGATCAGCGCGCGCCGCGCCGCCAGCCGCAGCGCCGGGGCGAGCGCCCTCGCCAGGGTCCGCCGTCGTCGGCTTGCGCGCTCCTCCACGCCTCGAACGGCTTTCGAGATCCATGCCAGCGACGCCGCGGAGCGGCCCTCGCCGTCGGCTGCCCGGCGCGGCGCGTTCGCGCAGCCGGGAACGGGCGCGCGGCCTCGCTTCCGGCGGCTCGGAAACCGTGACGGAGCCCCGACGCCGATGGCGCTGGAACGCGGGATGCTGCGCGATCGGCCGTCGGCGGCGAGCCGACCTCCGTCCCGCAGCGAGGCGGGCGGTGAGCAGGCGGAGGCCGAACATGAAGACCGAGACCTGGCAGGCGGTCGTCTCCTTCCTGTTCCTTTTCCTGTTCACGGGCCTCGGCCCGGCGGGCGCTCAGGCGCCGGACCAGGCGATCGAGAGCCTTCCCGGGATGATCTCGTCGGCGAAGACGGCGGCCGACCACGAGAAGATCGCGACGTACTACGACGCCGCCGCGAAGGAGGCGAGGCAGCGTGCCGAGGACCACGAGCAGATGGGGCAGGCGTACAAGAGCCTCGGTGGGGCGCTCGTCCACAAGCTGAAGCTCGACGAGCACTGCTCGCGTCTGACCAAGTCCGGCCGCACCGACGCCGAGGACTACGAGGGCCTCGCCAAGGCGCATCGCGCCATGGCGCAGAGCGCCCCCTGAGGCCGCCGGAGGCGCGTCGCGCGATCCCGGACGGGCGACCGCGCGACGCCTGGATCGAAATCGCTATTTGCTCGCGGCCGCCATCTCCTGGTGTGCCTTGGCGAGGTCGCTCGCCTGCGTCGCCGCCGCCTTGTAGTTGTCGGCGAGCTTCTGGCAGTGCTTGATCATCTCTTCCTTGGGAAGCGTGCTGCCCTTGGGGCTCATGGGAAGCTTCTTGTAGCGGTCGACCATCTTCTCGTGCTCGGCCGCCTTCGCCTGCGCCTGCTTCGCCTCCGCCTGGTAGCTGCTGGCGAGCGCGGCGTGATCCATCGGCTCGTCTTGCTGCGCGTACGACAGCATCGCCGCAAGCAGCAGGGCGCCGAGGAGCGCCGTCCCGGAAGCCATCCTGCGACCCATCATCGACGTTCTCCGTTCTGCTCCCCTCGTGGAGAGCGGTTCGAGGTCCGCGGCCGAACACGACCGTGGCCGTGCCGCGAGTCGTGCGACGCGCCCGGCCCCCATCAATCACGAATTCGGGGAATGTTCCACGAAACCCCGCCTTCGCGCCGGCTGGAACGGCCGCGCAGCAAGCGGCGCGCCATGCTCGGGAAGCACGCCGCTGCCGCGGCTCCGGCTCGTCCGGGATCCGGTGCGCGAGAACGGACCCGGCACCGCTTCGCATCCGTCGGAAGCCGTCCCGCGCCGCCGTGGGCGGCGGGCCGAACCGGGCGTCAGGGCCAGGACAGCGAGTGCTGGAAGCCGACGGTCGCCCGCACGTCGGGGGACTCCTCGCCGATGCCCGCGCCGGCGCCGGCGACCAGCACGGTCTGCGGGGTGAGCTGGTAGCGCAGCCCGGCCTCGACGATGTTGGCGTCGGCGCCGTGCTCGCGCTCCTGCTGGCGGACGAAGTCGGCCACCAGGATGGTGTCCGGGTCGAGGCGCATGCTGTAGCCGACGACGACCAGGTAGCGGTCGCTCCGCTCGCCGGCGCCGGCCGCCGCCTCGTGGTCCCAGGCGACGTTGAGGTGGACGCGCTCCATGCGCGGCGCCGGGCCCAGCGTCTTGGTGGCGAGCGCCTTGACCCGCGTGTCGACGCCCGCGCTGTCGACCCCGGTCGGGAAGCGCGCCCGCGCCGAGAGCGCGAACGCCGGCAGCAGGACCGACTCCTGGTTGAAGTTGTAGAGGCCCTCGAGGTCGACGTCCCGGCTGGTCGTGCGGTCCGCCGGACCCATCAGGAAGCGCGAGCCGATGCGGACCTGCGCGTTGGGAAGGACGCCGAGCTCGAGCCGCGGCTCGAGAAGGTACTGGTCCTCGCCGCCGTCCTGGCGCTCGTAGCGGAAGCGGCCCTGCAGCTCGCGGCCGCGGTAGGCGATCGGGAAGGCGTCCTCGACCTCGATCGGCAGGCCTTCCTCGATGTTCGAGTGGTCGGCCGCCGCGGCCGGCGTCGCGGCGCTCGCCGCGAGCAGCGCGGCCGCACCACCGAGCAGCGCTCGGGCGAGCGCGTGCGGCGCGCGGGCACGGCTGCAGCAGCGCGGCTCGCTCACGGCTCGCTCGCCGCCTCCGCGCGTGCGGCGCGGACGCCGTCCACGGGCGGCGCGGCCGGCTCGTGCTGCATCGGCCAGGGCGCGACGTCGGGCAGGTCGCCGTACTTCTCGCGCCAGCCGGCGAGCATCGCGTCGCGCATCATCGGCGCCGATTCCCCGGGCTCCATCGTGCCGGGCATCATCTTCATGTCCGGCATGACGGCCATCATCGCGTCGTGCAGCGAGCCCGGGATCTCGCCCGGCTCGAGCCCGGGCATGAGCTTCATGCGGAGCTGGCGGCGCATCTCGCGCTGCTTCGCCTCCGGCATGCCGCCCGGCATCATCAGCGGCATCATCTCGCGCATCATCTCCTCCATGATGCGGTTCATCTCGCCCTCGTAGCCCTTCATCCAGGGCTCGTAGACGCGGGGGTCCATGTCAGGATGCGGCGTGCGGAACTTGCGCGCCAGCGCCTCGTCGCCCGGCTGCCGGCGCATCGCCTCGAGCACGCGGTAGAGCTCCGCGCGCTTCTGCTCGTCGCTCCAGCCCTCGTACGCCGCGATGTCGTAGATGATGCCGTGCAGCATGTGCAGGTTGTCGAACACGTTGGCCGACTCGGGCGACATGCGGCTGTAGCGCGGCATGACCTCGCGCGAGAGCAGCATGCGCTGCGGCCGGTCGAGGAAGACCTGCGTGAGCATCACGCGGTTGGTCTCGTCGACCACCGCCTCCTGCTCGTCGTCGTTGCCGGCGATCATCATCGCCTCGTAGACCACCGGGTGCCACCAGTGCGCGACGAAGGCGAAGTCGGCGGAGCGCGGGTAGTAGCTCCGGTAGTAGGTGAAGTACGGCTTCATCATCGTGCCCGCGCGGCGCATGGTGACGTCGAGCGGCGCGCAGCTCAGCGCGACGTCGGGGTTGGCGTCGAGGTAGTGGCGCACCGCGCGCGCCGTCCACTCGGACTTGTCGGGCCAGGCGATGTCACGGTCGGACAGGATGTCGTAGGTCTGCTCGTGGTGGATGTGCGTCCAGTCGATCGCGCGGTACATGCTCCAGGCGACCTGCGCGAAGTACGGGCCGAAGAGCTCCATCGTCGGCTCGGTCCGCGCCTCCCTGGCGTACGTGAAGCGCGTCACGTCCGCGTCGAACTCGACGTCGACCGCGACGTGGTCGGAGAGCGGCGTCAAGAGCAAAACGTCGTGCTGCTTGCCGTGGTGGTAGTGGAAGGCCGCCGAGTAGCGGAACGAGTCGTTGTGGCGGTAGAAGAAGGCGAGGTTGTAGGGGCCGCGCAGGAACGAGACCTCGTTGCGCTGCTCGGCCTGCAGGATCGCTCCGGCGCTCGTCGCCGCGGCGAGGACGAGCGCGGCGGCGAGGGCGCACGACGGGGGTCGGCACGAGCGCACGCCGGGCACGCAGCACGGAGCGTGCCGTCGCGCGACCGGCACGAAATCCGGCCCTCTTCGCGGCGGCGCGGCGGCACGGCGCGGAGCGCCGTGCACGGCGACGGAGCTTTTGACAGGCGCGGCGCTTGACTTATACCCCTGGGGGGTATAAGCGTGGTCTCCAGGAGGAGCGATGAGCGATCGCGAACGGACGCGAGCGGCCGGGACGGGGGGGGCGGCGTGCCACGGGCACGGTGCGGCCCGCCCCGAAGCGCAGGAGCACGACGCCGGGCACGCCCGCGGGCGGCCGGCACACGACGGCGCCGCCACCGACCCGGTCTGCGGCATGAGCGTCGACCCGGCGACCGCGAAGCACCGCGCGCAGCACGCCGGCACGACCTACTTCTTCTGCTCCGCGCGCTGCCGCGAGCGCTTCGTCGTCGAGCCGCAGCGCTTCCTCGCCCCCGCGGCCGCGCCCGCGGAGCCGCGGCCCGTGCGCGAAGGGACGATCTACACCTGCCCGATGCACCCCGAGATCCGGCAGGTCGGGCCCGGCACCTGCCCGATCTGCGGCATGGCGCTCGAGCCCGAGGTCGTGACCGCCGAGGCGGGACCGAGCGCGGAGCTGGTCGACATGCGGCGCCGCTTCTGGATCGGCCTCGTCCTGACGCTGCCGATCGTCGCGCTCGAGATGGGCGGCCACCTCCTCGGCCTCGACCACCTGGTGCCCGCGCGCGTCTCGACGTGGCTCCAGCTCCTGCTCGCGACGCCGGTCGTGCTGTGGGCGGGCTGGCCGTTCTTCGTCCGCGGCTGGGCGTCGATCCGCGCCCGCAGCCTGAACATGTTCACCCTGATCGCGATCGGCACCGGCACCGCGTGGCTCTACAGCGTGGTGGCGACCGTCGTGCCCGGAATCTTTCCCGCTGCCTTTCGGGGACCCGACGGCAGCGTCGCGGTCTACTTCGAGGCGGCGGCGGTGATCGTCGTGCTGGTGCTGCTCGGCCAGGTGCTCGAGCTGCGCGCGCGCGAGCGTACCGGCGGCGCGATCCGCGCGCTGCTCGACCTGAGCCCGAAGACCGCGCGCCGCGTGCGCGCCGGCGGCGAGGACGAGGAGATCGCGCTCGAGGACGTGCAGGTCGGCGACCTGCTGCGCGTGCGTCCCGGCGAGAAGGTGCCGGTCGACGGCGTGCTCGCCGAGGGCCGCAGCGCGGTCGACGAGTCGATGGTCACCGGCGAGTCGATGCCGGTCACCAAGGAGGGCGGCGACCGGGTGATCGGCGGCACGCTCAACCGCAGCGGCAGCTTCGTCATGCGCGCCGACAAGGTCGGGCGCGACACGATGCTCGCGCGCATCGTGCAGATGGTGTCCGAGGCGCAGCGCAGCCGCGCGCCGATCCAGCGTCTCGCGGACCAGGTCGCCGCGTGGTTCGTGCCGGCCGTGCTGCTGGTCGCGGTCGCGGCGTTCGCCGGCTGGTCGCTCCTCGGCCCTGCGCCCGCGATGGGCTACGCGCTGATCGCGGCCGTGAGCGTGCTGATCATCGCCTGCCCGTGCGCGCTCGGCCTCGCGACGCCGATGTCGATCATGGTCGGCGTCGGGCGCGGCGCCGGCGCCGGCGTGCTGATCAAGAACGCGGAAGCGCTCGAGCGCATGGAGAAGGTCGACACCCTGGTCGTCGACAAGACCGGGACGCTCACCGAGGGGCGGCCGGCGCTGACCGCCGTGCGCGCCGCGGCGGGCTTCACCGAGGACGAGGTGCTGCGCCTCGCCGCGAGCCTCGAGCGCGCGAGCGAGCACCCGCTCGCGACGGCGATCGTCGAGGGCGCGCGCGAGCGCGACATCGCGCCCGACGACGTGACCGGCTTCGACGCGCCGACCGGCAAGGGCGTCGTCGGCAGCGTCGGCGGGCGGCACCTCCTCCTCGGCAGCCGCCGGCTGCTCGACGAGGCCGGCGTCGCGACGCAGGAGCTCGACGCGGCGGCGAGCGAGCTGCGCGCGAAGGGCGCCACCGTCGTCCTGCTCGCGGTCGACGGTCGCCCGGCCGGGCTCCTCGCGGTCGCGGACCCGATCAAGCCGACGACGCGCGACGCGCTGCGCGCGCTGCGCGCGGACGGCATCCGCGTCGTCATGCTGACCGGCGACAACCGCACCACCGCGCAGGCCGTCGCGGCCGACCTCGGCATCGACGAGGTCGAGGCCGAGGTGCTGCCCGAGGACAAGGGCGGCATCGTCGCGCGGCTGCGGTCGGAGCGGCGCGTCGTCGCGATGGCGGGCGACGGCGTCAACGACGCCCCGGCGCTCGCGGCGGCCGACGTCGGCATCGCCATGGGCACCGGCACCGACGTCGCGATCGAGAGCGCGGGCGTCACGCTGCTCAAGGGCGACCTCACCGGCATCGTGCGCGCGCGCCGCCTGTCGGAGGCGACCATGCGCAACATCCGCCAGAACCTGTTCTTCGCCTTCGTCTACAACGCGGCCGGCGTGCCGGTCGCGGCCGGCGTGCTGTACCCGTTCTTCGGCGTGCTGCTGAGCCCGATCTTCGCGGCGGCGGCGATGTCGCTCAGCTCGGTGTCGGTGATCACCAACGCGCTGCGCTTGCGGACGGTGTCTCTCGACGCATAGCGTCGCGGCAACCGGCTTGCGCGCGGGTTGCGGGGGACGGAGGGCGCTTCGTAGGATGCCGGGCGATCCCCCACGAATTCCGTTCGGCCAACGTTCGCAAACCGAGGAGAGAGGTCTGGCGATGCAGAGCTACGGCATGCTGATCGACGGCCGCGCCGTCAATACCAGCGAGCAGGACCCGGTCATCAACCCCGCCTTCGGCGAGCCCTTCGCGACGTGCGCGCGCGCGAGCAAGGCGCACGTCGACGAGGCGGTCGGGGCCGCGGCGCGCGCCTTCAAGACCTGGCGCAAGGACGAGGCGTTCCGCCGCGAGAAGCTCAACGCCTGCGCGGCGACGCTGCAGGCGAAGGCGGGCGAGATCGCGCCCATCCTGTCGCAGGAGCAGGGCAAGCCCGTGCAGCAGGCGATGATGGAGATCTTCGGCGCGTCGATGTGGTTCTCGTACTTCGCGAGCCTCGAGATCGAGCCCGAGGTGCTGCAGGACGACGGCACGAAGAAGATCCAGGTGGTGCGCAAGCCGCTCGGCGTCGTGGCCGCGATCACGCCGTGGAACTTCCCGGTGATCCTGCTGTCGTGGAAGCTCGCGCCGGCCTTCCTCGCCGGCAACACGGTGGTCGCGAAGCCGTCGCCGTTCACGCCGCTCTCGTCGCTGCTGGTCGCCGACGCTCTGCGCGATGTGCTCCCCGCCGGCGTGCTGAACGTGCTGTCGGGCGGCAACGACCTCGGCGCCGAGCTGACGCGCCACCCCGACGTGCGCAAGATCTCGTTCACCGGCAGCGTCGCGACCGGCAAGAAGGTGATGCTCGCCGCGGCGGACGACCTGAAGCGCGTCACGCTCGAGCTCGGCGGCAACGACCCGGCGATCGTGCTGGACGACGTCGACCCCGACCAGGTCGCGGAGAGCCTGTTCTGGGGCGCCTTCCAGAACTCCGGCCAGGTGTGCTCGGCGATCAAGCGCCTCTACGTGCCGGAGAGCCTGCACGACCCGATCGTCTCGCGCCTCGTCGAGCGCGCGAAGCGCACCAAGGTCGGCAACGGCATGGAGCCCGACACCGAGCTCGGCCCGATCAACAACGAGCCGCAGTTCAGGAAGGTCCTCGCGATGGTCGAGGACGCGAAGCGCGCGGGCGGCAGGATCGAGGTCGGCGGCGAGCCGCTCGGCGCGAAGGGCTACTTCCTGCCGCCGACGATCGTCACCAACGTCGGCGAGGGCGTGCAGCTCGTCGACGAGGAGCAGTTCGGCACCGCCCTGCCGATCGTCAAGTACAAGCACCTGTCGGACGCGCTCGAGCAGGCGAACCGCACGCACTACGGCCTCGGCGGCTCGGTGTGGTCGGCGGACGTCGAGCGCGCCGAGCAGGTCGCGCGCGAGCTCGAGGCGGGCACGACGTGGGTGAACCAGCACCTCGACCTGTCGCCGTTCCAGCCCTTCGGCGGCCACAAGTGGAGCGGCATCGGCGTCGAGAACGGGCGCTGGGGCTACGCCGAGTTCACGCAGGTGCAGGTGGTCGACACCAAGCGCTAGGTCTCCGAGCATGGGTCGGGAGCGCTGGAGCGCGGTGGACGACTACCTCACCGGGCTGCTCCTGCCTCCCGACCCGGCGCTCGACGCGACGCTCGCCGCCAACGCGGCGGCCGGCCTGCCGCCGCACGACGTCTCGCCCGCCCAGGGCAAGCTGCTGCACCTGCTGGCGCGCATCCAGCGTGCGCGCTCGATCCTCGAGGTCGGCACGCTCGGCGGCTACAGCACGATCTGGCTAGCGCGCGCACTTCCCGCGGACGGCCGTCTCGTCACGCTGGAGGCGGACCCGCGCCACGCCGCGGTGGCACGCGACAACGTCGCCCGCGCCGGGCTCGCGGACCGGGTCGAGGTACGCGTCGGCGCCGCGCTCGACAGCCTGGCCCGGATCGAGGCGGACGGTCTCGGCCCCTTCGACATGGTGTTCCTCGACGCGGACAAGCGGAGCAACCCCGAATACTTGACGATGGCGCTGCGGCTCACGCGCCCCGGCAGCTTGATCGTGGCCGACAACGTGGTGCGCGAGGGCGCGGTGCTCGACGCCGCGAGCGCCGACCCGAGCGTGCACGGCGTCCGCCGCTTCCTCGACGCGGTCGCCGCCGAGCCGCGCCTGGCCGCAACCGCCGTCCAGACCGTCGGCCGCAAGGGCTGGGACGGGCTCGTGATCGCGCTCGTCCAGCGCTGAGCGCAGAGCGCGCCTCGCGCGCCGGCGGGCTGCGTTTCGCAGGGCGCCGACGGCCGTTCCCACGGACGCGAAAGGCCGCCACTCGACGAGCTGCGCGACGTGATCTCGATGCTCGGCGTCGAGGAGCTCTCCGCGGAGGACCGCACCCTGGTCGCGCGCGCGCCGCCTGCGCAACTACTTGACGCAGCCCTTTCACGTCACCGCCGCGATCACCGGCCGGCCCGGCCACAGCGTCTCGCGGGAGGAGGCCGTCGCCGACGTGATGTCGATCCTCGACGGCCGGTGCGACGACGTGTCCGAGGACCGCCTGCTGATGATCGGCACGCTCGCCGAAGCGGGGATCGCGTGAGCACGTCCGGGAGCGGGCTGCTCCACTTCGTGCTCCGCACGCCGCATGCGGTCGTCGCGGACCTCGGCGTGCGCTCCGTGCGCGTCCCGACCGAGAGCGGACACGTGGGCGTGCGGCCGCGCGGCGAGAGGCTGCGAACGGGGCGTTATGGCGCTCGCTGTCGCTGCTCGGCACGCTCGGCTGGTCGCTCGCTCTGCCCATCGCGGGCGGCGCGCTGCTCGGCTGGCTCCTCGACCGGCGCTTTGCGAGCGGCGCTTCGCTGACCGTGCTGCTGCTGCTGGCCGGGGCCGCGCTCGGCGGCCTGCTCGCGTGGCATGCGATCGCGCGCGTGCAGAGGGGCGGCTGATGGAGGTGCACGTCTTCGGCGAGTCGGTGCTCGCCCGGGTCGGCGCGTTTCCGGTCACGGCGACGATGGTGTCCTCGCTCGGGGTGTTTCTCGCGGTGGTCCTGGCCGCGTCCCTGCTCGCCGCCGCGGCTCGCCGCAGCCCGGAGAGCACGCCCGGGGTGCTCGCGGTCCTGGTGGTCGAGTGGCTCGATCGCCTGGTGACGGAGATCGTGGGCCGAAGCGCGCCGCGTCTCGTCGCCCTGTCGGGCAGCCTGTTCGCCTTCGTCGCCGCGGCGAACCTGTCGGGGCGGCTGCCCGGGGTGCCGCGCCCGACGGCCAGCCTCGCGGCCACGTCGGCGCTCGCCTGCACCGTCTTCCTGGCGGTGCCGATCGCGGGCATCGCGACCCGCGGCCTGTCCGAGTACCTGAAGGACTACCTGCGTCCGAACCCGCTGCTGCTCCCGCTCCACCTGATCTCGGAGCTGTCGCGGACGGTCGCCCTCGCGGTACGCTTGTTCGGCAACATGATGTCCGGACAGCTCGTGGTCGCGCTGGCCGTCGCGCTGACCGGGCTCGTCGTGCCGATGCCGCTGATGGCGCTCGACCTCCTGATCGGCCTGCTGCAGGCGTACATCTTCACGGTCCTCGCCACGGTCTACGTCGGGGCGGCGATTCGCGCGGCGGACGCCTGAGGCCTACAGCAGCTTGGTGCGCGTCTCGTCGGCCCGCGCCAGCATGCCGACGCCCGCCTGCGCCTCGGCGATCGGCGTCACCTGGTAGTCGACGAACGGCGACCAGGTGCCCGTCGCCTCGATGAGCGTCTCGGCGGAGTCGGTCTCGACGATCACGAAGTCGCCGCCGCCCGCGGCGATGTAGTGTCCCTTGATCGTCATGCCGGCGGGCGGCTGCCACGAGCCGAACAGCTTGAGCGCCTTGCGCCGGTCGTCCGGCGAAAGATTGGACCGCGGCTTCCCCTGGCACATGAACAGCATCGCGAATCGCTCCTTGACGGTGGGTTGCGGCGAGCAGAGCGGAATCGTTCCGCCGTGGCAAGCCCGGAACGGATGCTCGACCCGGCGGTCAGCGGAAGCGCGGCGGGCGCTTCTCGACGAACGCCCGCACGGCCTCCGCGACGTCGGGATCCCGGTTCGCCTCGACCAGCGCCTGGTACTCGGCGTCGAGCGCCGCTTCGAGATCGCTCTCGGCGCCGCGGCGGACCACCTCACGGGTGAGCCGCGCCGCGGTGCGCGGCAGCGCCGCGAGCCGCTCGGCGAGCGCGAGGGCGCGCGGCACCAGCTCGTCCGGCTCGACCACCTCGCCGACCAGGCCGAGCGCCAGGGCTTCCGGGGCGTCGATCGGATCCGCGAGCAGGGCGATCCGCAGCGCGCGCTCCTCGCCGACGAGGCGCGGCAGGAAGAAGCTCAGCCCGGCGTCCGGCACCTGCGCCGTGCGGATCTGCGACGCGACGAAGCGCGCGGCCCTGCTCGCGACGCGGAGATCGGCGGCCAGCGCGAGGCCGAAGCCGGCGCCCGCCGCGACGCCGTTCACCGCGCAGGCGCTCGGCTGCGGCAGCGAGCGCAGCCGCGCGACGGCGTCCATCATGCCGCGCGGGCTGCCCCAGTCGTCGTCGCGCGCGCCGTCGACGCCGGCGAGCGCCTTCAGGTCGGCGCCGGCGCAGAAGCCGCGCCCGGCGCCGGTCAGCAGCACGGCGCGGACCGACTCGTCGCGCGCGACCTCGTCGAGCAGCGCGAGCAGGCGGCGGTTGGTCGCCGCGGCGAACGCGTTCAGGCGCTCCGGACGGTTCAGCGTCAGGAGCGCTACCGGGCCGCGGCGCTCGAGGACGACGTGCGCGTGCTCCGCCATCGACGGCCCGCCGCTCACCGTGCCGGCGCTCGCCAGGCGGTGACGCCCGCCGGCCCGTGGCGCCCCGCCAGCTCCTCGAGGAAGTTGATCTGGTTCGTGATCAGCGTCGCGCCGTCCTCGCCCATCGTGACGTTGGCGAAGTCGCCGGCCGGGAGCCGCGAGCGCTCCTCGCCGCTCGCCGTGTCGATCGCGACCAGGTAGTGCTCGCCGGTGCCGGGCGAGCCGATCGGGAACCAGGTCAGGTTCGCGAACCCGGTCAGGACGCCGGACACGAGGTAGGGCGAGAAGCGGAGCAGGAAGACGCGGTCGAGGAAGATCTGCCCGTCGCGCCGCCCCACGTCGAAGGCCAGCACGCCGGCGGCCGCCGCCGACACCAGCACCCGGTTCTCCGGCGTGACGGTCACCGACGCGCCGAGCTTGGTCTCGACCGGCGCGCGCGCGATCGCGTCGCACACGCTGCCCGCCGGCAGCGCCGCGCACGCCGGCAGGTCGACCGCCACCAGGTTCGACTCGTTGTCGCCGATCAGCACGAACTGGCCGTCCTTGGTGAGGGTCGGCGTCGTCGCGATGCCGCCCGGGCCGGGGAAGGGGACGTGGAACTGCACGGCGAGCGAAGGCCCGCCGGGCGCGTCGCGATCGAAGCGCACGGCCCACAGGGCTCCGTCGTTGCCGGGATTGGGCGCCGGTGCGCCGCCGGTGACGAGGATCAGGCCCGTGTGCGTGTCGACGCCGACGTTGTTGTCGTTCTCGTACTCGCTGAAGCCGAGGCTCACGTCGTAGAGCGTGCGCGCCGCGACCGGGCTCGCGAGCGTCGCGAAGAAGCCGGGCGGCGGCTCGCCGCCGGTGCGACGCTTGGCGCTCGGGACGTCGAGCGGCTCCGCCGCGAGCTCGCCCGTGTCGCGCTCGAGCACCAGCACGTACGCGTCGCCCAGTGTCGCCGTGACGAGCTCGCCGGACGGCAGCACCGTCAAGCCAAAGGGCTGGTTCGGCAGCGGCGGGTCGTGGCGCGAGACCAGCGTGGACGGCACGTCGCTGCGCCAGCGCAGGCGGCCCGCGCGGTCGAACGACAGCACCTGGCGCGAGTCCGCGACGTAGACGTTGCCGTCGACGTCGACCAGCGGGTTGGTCATCCAGGCATGGTCGTCGAGCTGGCAGCGCCCGTCGACCCGGTCCTCCCAGCGCAGCGCGCCGGTCGGGAGGTCGAGCGCCTGCAGGTTGCAGCGGTCCGACGCGAGGTCCCAGGCCCGCATGCAGTAGACGAGCCCGCCGTCCCCCGAGACGCACGGCTGCGGCACCGTCGAGTCGGCGAGCGCGGTCCAGACCGGGGCCACTTCGGCCGGCGCGTCGGCCTCGACGTAGTCGGCGTTGCGCGGGTTCACGTGCTGCGCGGGGTAGGGCGTGCGGGAGAGGAAGGCGTGCTCGCGGCCGTCGCCGCTCCCCGGGCGATCCGAGCAGGCGCCCGCCACGGCGAGCGCGAGGAGCGTGGCGAGGACGGCGCGCCGGGGCGCGATCGAGCGCGGCTTCATGCCGGCAAGGCTATTCCCGCTCGCCGCCCGGGGGTCAACGGCGCCGGGGCTGCATCGTCAAGGCGGGGCTGCCGGTGAACTGCAGCAACAACGCCGGCCAGGTGTCGATCGTGCGCCAGTTCAACAACGTGAACAGCGGCCAGTTCTCGATCGACGACGGGCTGCTCGGCGGCGAGTGCACGGTGACGTCGCCGTTCTCGCTCGCCGGGCGCTGCGTGCCGGCCACCGCGAGCGCGGTCTTCGGCGGCGTCGCGGCGCGCATCAGCGGCAACGACATCGTGC
The DNA here is from genome assembly GCA_040755575.1 of Thermodesulfobacteriota bacterium. Lineage (GTDB taxonomy): Bacteria > Desulfobacterota > Binatia > UBA12015 > UBA12015 > DATCMB01. Next base: position 1,266 of record JBFMAS010000338.1, on the reverse strand, counting down.
TGGCGCGCTGGAGCATGGTGACGAGCGTCGGCCCCGCGGCCGGCGACGACGGCGACGTCTTCCTGCTCATCTACTGACCGAGCGCGTCGATCGCCTGCGCGAGCCGGCGCACTCCCTCGCGGATGGCGCGCTCGCCGAGGCCGCCGTACCCGAGCAGCAGCTCGGCGTACGGCGGCGGCGCGGCGTAGAAGTGCGCGGCCGGGTAGACCCCGACGCCGCGCTCGCGGCACGCGGCGCGAAGCCGCGTCACGTCGCGCCGGCGGAGCTCGCGCAGGCGGAGCAGGACGTGCAGCCCGGCGCTCTCGCCGAGCAGCTCCGCGCGCTCGCCGAGCTCGCGCCCGACCGCGTCGAGCAGCGCCGCGCGCCGTGCGGCGTGGCGCATGCGGATGCGGCGCACGTGCCGCTCGAGGTGGCCCTCGTCGATCAGGTCGGCGAAGGCGAGCTGCTCGAGCGTCGCGGTGCCGGTGTCGGACAGAGCCTGCACGCCGCGAAACGCGTCGACCAGCTCGTCCGGCACGACCAGCCAGCCGATCCGCAGGGCGGGGAACAGGATCTTCGACGCCGTGCCGGAGTAGAGCACGCGCCCGTGCCGGTCGAGCGCCTGCAGGCACTCGAGCGGGTGGCCCGCGAAGCGGAACTCGCCGTCGTAGTCGTCCTCGAGGACGTATGCCGAGCGCGCATGCGCCCACTCGAGCAGCGCGAGCCGGCGCGGCAGCGGCAGCACGCCGCCCGCCGGGAACTGGTGCGACGGCGTGACGCACGCGAGCCGTGCGGCGGGGATCCTTGCGAGCTCGCCCGTGCGCAGGCCGTGCTCGTCGACCGGCACGTGCACGACCCGCGCGCCGACCGCCGCGAGGCAGAACGAGAAGCCCGTGTAGTGCGGCTCCTCGAGCACGACCGTGTCGCCCGGGTCGACCAGCAGCCTGGTGGTCAGGTCGATCGCCTGCTGCGAGCCGTGCACGACCAGCACCTGCTCGGGCGCGCACACGACGCCGCGTGCGCGCGACAGGTAGCCGGCGAGCGCGCGACGCAGCTCCTCGGCGCCGCCCGGTGCCTGGTAGGCGAGGCGGCGCACGGAGAGACGGCGCGCGCGCCGTCCGAGCAGCCGCGCCCAGGTCGCGAGCGGCAGGTCGGCGTAGGACGGCTCGCCGTAGCGGAAGTCGTAGGGCAGCGACTCGCGCGGCAGGCTCCAGGTGGCGCGGCCCGGCGGCACGGCGTCGGCGAAGCGGCGCGCGAACGCGGACAGCCGAGATGCCCCGGCGCGCG
>JBFMAS010000337.1:0-8324 GCA_040755575.1 Thermodesulfobacteriota bacterium | reverse complement strand
GAGCCGCGCGAGGTCGACCTCGAGCTCGACTGGCGGCGCCCGCGCGCCGGCGAGCCGACGCTCGCGGCGGCGACGACGATCCAGGGCACGACGCCCGACCACGTGGAGATCGCTCTCGCGGCGAGCGAGCCGGACGGCCGCAAGCACACCTTCGCGGGTCTCGTCGAGCGTGCCGGGGAGACGATCTCCGCGCGCCTCGACCAGCTCCGCATCACGCCGCCGAAGGGGCCGGCGTGGTCGCTGCTGCAGACGGCGACGGTGTCCTACTCGCCGGATCGGATCGGCGCGCACGACCTCGAGCTCGGCTCGCGCGCCGGACGGGTCGTGCTCGAGGGCGAGCTCGCGCGCGGCGGCCGCAACGACCTCGCCCTGACGGTGGACGACCTCGACCTGAAGGAGGCGTGCGTCCTCGCCGGGCTGCGCCAGGAGTGCGCCGGCGAGCTGGCCGCGTCGCTGCGCCTCGCCGGCACGACCGCGGCGCCCGACGTCTCCGGCGACGTGCGCGTGCGCGGCCTCGAGCTCGCCGGGCAGGACTACGGCGGCGCGAGCCTCACGCTCGCGACCGAGGAGCGCCTCGTCGTGCGGGGCTCGCTCGGCCGCGCGCCGCTCGGACCGCTCGAGCTCTCGGCCCGCGTCCCGCTGCAGGGGGGCTGGCCCGTGCCCACCGTCGCGGCGCGGGCCCCGCTCGAGGCCGCCGTGCGCGGCGACGGCATCCAGCTCGCCGGCTTCCGCGCCTTTGCCGAGGACGCGGTCGCCGAGCTCGCCGGGCAGGCGGACGTCGAGCTCGGCGTCGCGGGCACGCTCGCCGAGCCGCGGCTGAGCGGCGGCATCGACGCCTCGGGCATCCGCCTCGCGCTCGCCGCGACGGCCGCGACCTGGCGCGACGGCCGCCTGCGGATGAGCTTCGTCGACGACGCGATCACGCTCGACGAGCTGTCGCTGCGCGACACGAGCGACGGCTCGGTGTCCGGCAGCGGCAGCGTCCTGCTCGCCGGCGGCGACCCGTCCTTCGACCTCACCATCGCGCTGCGCTCGCTCGAGGTCGCGGCGCGCCCGGACGTCGTCGCGGACGCGAGCGGCGACGTACGGATCGACGGCAGCCTGGCGCGGCCCCGCGTCGTGGGCCGCCTCAGGATCGACTCGGCGACCATCCGTCCCGCGCTGCTGCCGGGCGGCAGCGGTCCGCCGCCCGACCCGACCATCCAGGTGATCTACGCCGGCGCGCCCTCCGACGTGACGCAGCCCGAGACGCTCGGCGAGGCGCTCGCGGCCGGCCCCGCCGGCGGCGACGAGCCGACGGCGGCAGGGGCGGAGGAGCCCGGATTCTTCGACCGCGTCACGATGAACGTCACCGTGACGCTCGGCGACCCGGTCGCCGTGCAGCGCACCGACGCCTACATCCGGCTCGAGGGGCAGGTCTACGTCACCAAGGCGCCGGACGATGCGCTGCGCGTCAGCGGCCAGATCTACTCGACGCGCGGCTGGTACCTGTTCCGCGGCCGCAGGATCACGCTGCAGGAGGCGTATCTCTCGTTCTCGGGCGAGACGCCGATCGATCCGTACCTGACGGTGACGGCGAGCTACCAGACGCCGGAGTACCAGGTGAGGATCCGTATCGAGGGGACCGCTCGCACGCCGGAGCTCGAGCTGTCGAGCGAGCCGCCGCTCGACCAGAGCGACATCCTGGCCGTGCTGCTGTTCGGCAAGACGACGCAGCAGCTCACCGGCGGGCAGGGCACCGAGCTGCGCCAGGAGGCGCTCGGGCTGCTCGCGAGCTACGTCGCACCCGAGCTCGAGCAGTCGCTGATGGAGACCTTCGGCCTCGCGAGCCTGACCTTCCAGCTTCCGACCGGCAGCTCGTACGGCTCGGTCGGCGTCGGCCGCTACTTCGGCGACGACATCTTCGTCTCGATCGGCCAGACCTTCGGCGGGCCGCAGGGCGGTACGACGCGGCAGCTGCAGGGGCTGGTGGGCTCGTCGCTCACCGTGCAGTATTACTTGACGCCGAGCATCACGCTGCAGACCTCGTCGTCGACCGAGGGCGAGAGCGCGATCGACGCCGTCTGGCACCGTCGGTACTGAGGGGCGGCGAGGCGCTCGTCCGGGTCGCCGACGGCCCTTCCTCGAGCCGCCGCCGGTCGGTCACCGGTCGGTCACCGGTCCGTCACCGGTCTTGCGCGCCCGCCAGACTTTGCGGCGCTGCCGTCCGGATTGTCCGAGATGACGCGCCATTTTCGGCCGCCTCGTGGCACCCGAATTGCTCGTTGCGGCTGCCCGGCGATCTGGGCGTGGAGGGACAGTCGATGACGTTGCAGAGTGTTCGAGCACGCCGAGCGGGCTCCATCGGGGTCGTTGCGCCCTCCCTTCGCGTCCTCTCCGCGCTGGTCGTCGCTCTTCTCGCCTCGGCTCCCGCCGCCGCCGCCACGCTCGACTCGATCACCGTCGCGCCCGCCGACAGCACGCTGCGTCAGGGCCAGGTCGTGCGCTTCGTCGCGACCGGCCACTACAGCGACGGTACCACAGCGGACGTGAGCGCGGACGCGGCCTGGGCGTCGAGCTCGCCCGCCGTCGCGTGGGTGCACAATCCGAGCCGACCTGACCTGAGCCACATTAAGGGCATCGTGACGGCGGTCGCGGTCGGACGGACGACCATCACGGCGCACCTCGGCGGAGTCACCGGCCGTACGCAGGTGACGGTGATCGACACCGACATCGTGTCGATCACCACCAAGCCGACCAGCAAGAACCTCGAGGTCGGCCTGACGTCGCAGTTCAAAGCCAAGGCGCTCTACCTCGACGACTCGGACGACGACGTCACGGACGAGGTCGAGTGGTTCTCGAGCGACCCGTCGGTGGCGTCGGTGAGCAACACGCTGCCGACCAAGGGCTTGGTGACGCCGCTCAAGCCCGGCACGGTCACGATCACGGCACGCGACCCGCAGAGCGGCATCCAGAGCACGGACGGCGCGGCGACCGTGCGCGCCCGGGCGACGCACATCGCGTTCGATCCGCTCGAGGTGACGACCGGCAAGAAGCTCAAGTACCCGTTGCGCGTCTACGTCCATCGCGCCGACGGCACGCGCAACCAGATCACCGAGGACGTCGAGTTCTCGGTCGTCCCCGCCGACGTCATCCGCGTCGGCACGGGCGACAACGCCGGCATCGTGACGCCGCTCAAGAACGGCGTCGCCCGCGTCTCGGCGTTCGATCAGAAGCGAGCGATGTCGACCGACGACAGCGGCCACGACGCGACCGTCGCCGTGAGCGGCAAGGTGCTCGAGCTGCACGTCGAGCCCGATCCGACGCGCATGGCGGTCGACGAGGAGAAGAACGCCCGCGCGTTCGCGCTGCTGAGCAGCGGCAAGAAGAGCAGCGACCTGCGCCGCATCGTCGAGTGGTCCGTCGCCGACCCGACCATCGCGACGGTCGGCACCACCCCGGCCGACAACGGCGAGCTCGTCGGCAAGAAGAGCGGCGTCACGACGCTGCGGGCGTTCTACGCGCCGCTCGGCCTGCAGTCGCCGGAGACCGACAACCTGCAGGTGCTCGGGCAGCTCCAGTCGCTCGCGCTCGAGGCCGGCGACGGCCTGTTCCCGATGAACGAGGAGATCGAGGTCAAGGCGCGCGGCACCTACGAGGGCGCCATCAAGCTCAACGTCACCGACAGGTGCACCTGGGTCACGATCAACCCGAACATCGCCGTGGTCGACGACGCCGAGGACGACGGCGACGGCAAGGGCTGGGTGCGCGGCCTGAAGCTCGGCACGACGACCCTGCGTGCGACCTGCGAGGGCAAGCAGGTGCAGCAGACGATCCGCGTCATCGGCACGCTCACCGGGCTCACCGTGGATCCGGCGTCCTACGCCGCCGAGGCGCTCGAGGAGAAGCAGTTCCGCGCCATCGGCCAGTACAGCGACGGCCAGACCAAGGACCTGACGAAGCTCGCGTCGTGGACCTCGAGCAACACGGCCGTCGCGTCCATCGACAACCTCGACGACCGCGGCACCGTGACCGCCATCGGCACCGGCAGCTCGACGATCACCGCGAGCAAGCCGCCGTTCGTCGCGAGCGGCGTCGTCACGGTCGGCGCCGGCATCGTGCGCATCGAGGTCCTGCCCGACGGGCAGATCGTGCGGGGCAGCGAGGACTTCAGGATGCGGGCGCGGGGCATCCGGGCGGACAACGAGGTGACGTTGATCACCAACCGCGTCGTCTGGTCCTCGGCCAACACGCAGATCGCACGCGTCAGCAACCTCGAGGGCGAGAAGGGCCGGGTGTTCGGCGGCGGGGTCGAGGGCACGACCGAGATCACCGCGACGCTGCCCGGCACGGACCTGAGCGACGCCGCGAGCGTGACGACGAGCTGTCTCCTCGACAGCATGCGCTTCGACCCCACGACGAAGAGCTGGCCGATGGGGCGGGCGAAGCGGGCGAAGGTGATCGGCGAGTACAACTGCCCGAGCCGCTCGACCCGCAACATCTCGGCGAACGTCATGTACGTCTCGAGCAATCCCAACGTGGTCGTGGTGAGCAACGGGCCGAAGGTGCCGCAGGTGATGACGCCGGTCGCGCCCGGCACGGCGACGATCACCGCGATCGATCCGTCGAGCGGCAAGAGCGCGAGCAACTCGCTGCACGTGACGATCCTGCCGTAGGGCGCTCGGCACGGCGGTCGCCTGCGGCGCGCGTCGCCCTCGACAATCGCGCACCGGCTCGATACCGGAGAGACGCAGTGGGCGCCCGGCCGATCCTCGACGTCCGCCAGCCGGCGGCTCGTCCCGCGCGGCGCGTGGCGGCGCTCGCGCGAGCGCGCGTGGTCGCCTGCGCGCTGGCGGCGGTGGCGCTCGCGACCGGCTGCGCGCGCCCGGACGACGTTCCCCTGCAGCCGGTCTACCGCCTGTCGTCGCTGCTCGAGCCGGCGCGGTCGCACGAGGTGCCGGAGCGCTGCGAGACGGGCGACGAGTACCGCTTGTCGATCGGCTGCGTGCCGTTCGTGCCGGTGCTGAACCAGAGGATGCAGCGCCCGGCGGACGGCCAGATCCGCGTCGTCGCCGACGTCCCGGCGCTCATGCGGGGCGGGATGATGGTCCTCGAGCCGCGCGTCCGCGGCACCCGCGACTGGCAGCGTGCGCCGACCCACGTTCTGCCGCCGCCGCGCAAGCCGAAGCTGGAGATCGTCGTCCCGATCCCGAGCGACGTCACCGGTGATGCGCTCGGCGTGCAGGTCTTCGGGCGGCCGCTCCCGCCCAACGAGCGCAGCTTCGTCACGCGACCGTTGAAGATCGGGCGTGGTGCGCTGCTCTCCGTCGGCCTCGGCATGGACTCGCTCGCCGCCCGCCTCGGCGGATCGCCGGTCGAGTTCCGGCTCGGCGTCGAGACCGGCGGCGGAGCGCGCGAGCTGATCGTCGACACGCTCGACCCGCTGCACGACCAGGGCTGGTCGGATCGCAGCATCGACCTCGGCGACTTCGCGGGGCAGACGGTCCGCCTTCGCTTCACGACACGCGTCATCCCGCGCGCCGGCGCCGACCCGACGACGTCCTTCGGCGTGCCGCTGTGGGGATCGCCCCAGGTCCTCGAGCCGCGACGGCGCGACGGGCGGCGCAACGTCGTCCTGATCTCGCTCGACACGCTGCGCGGCGATCACCTCGACGGGTCGCTGGGCGGGATCCCGCTCATGCCCGAGCTGCGGCGCATCGCCGAGCGAGGCACGGCGTTCGAGAGCGCGTTCTCGACCTACCCGTCGACCTCGGGGTCGCACATGTCGATGTTCACCGGCCTCTACCCGTCGGTGCACCAGGTGGTGTTCGCGACGCACACGCTCGCGAGCACCATCCCGACGCTCCCCGAGGTGCTCGCGGGCGCCGGCTACGCGACCGTCGCCGTGACCGAGGACGCGATGCTCGCGGCGCACGCCGGCTTCATGCGCGGCTTCGACTACTACCGCGAGCTCAAGGGCAAGACGATCTGGGAGACCAAGGGGCAGATCGAGGAGACGTTCGGGACGGGCCTGCGCTGGATCGAGCAGCACCCCGACGAGCGCTTCTTCCTCTTCCTGCACACCTACGAGGTCCACGTCCCGTACGAGCCGCCGCCGGAGTACGACGTCTTCAAGACCTGGGAGCGCGACGGCGAGCAGGTGCCGATCGACGCGACGACGCCGAAGTTCGTCGCCGACCGCCACCGCTATGCGGGCGAGGCGCGCTACACCGACGCCGTGGTGAAGCGCCTGTTCGAGCGCCTCGACGAGCTCGGCGTGCTCGACGAGACCATCGTCGTCGTCACGTCCGATCACGGCGACGAGTTCGGCGAGCACGGCACGATCGGACACGCCAAGCACGCCTACGACGAGGTGCTGCACGTGCCGCTCGTCATCGTCGCACCGGGGCTCGTGCCGCGCGAAAAGCGCATCGCGACGCCGGTGTCGCTCGTCGACCTGATGCCGACGCTGCTCTCGCTCGTCCACGTCGCCCCGCCCCCTCGTGTCCAGGGACGCAGCCTGGTGCCGCTTCTCCGCGGCGAGCCCTTCCCGCGCCAGCGCGTCCTCTACGCGGAGGCGCCGGCGTGGGGGCGGATCGGCAAGCGCCGCATCGCGGCGCGCGCCGCGGGGTTCAAGTGGATCGCGAGCGAGCACGATCCCGTCCCGGGCGAGGTCTACGACCTGTCGGTCGACCCCACCGAGAAGGTCCGCGTCGGCGATCCCGCGCTGGCGCGCGTCGGCCAGCGGCTCATCGACGCCTACCGCGGGCGCGACGGCGTCCGCGTCGACCACGCCGCGGCGGCGGCCGCTGCGGAGGATCCCCTCGCCAATCCCAAGCCCGAGCTCGACGAGCGCACGGTCGAGAAGCTGAAGCAGCTCGGCTACGTCGACTGACGAGCTGCCGGCGCACGGCGTGCGCCGGCGCGCTCACGACACCGCGAGCTTGCGCCCTTGCGGCGAGAGGAAGCGCGGCGTGCCGAGTCCGGACGAGGCCAGCCGGGCGGCGAGCGCGGTCCGCAGCACGCCGAATCCGTACCTGACGCTGCGCCGGAAGTTGATCGACGAGGAGTCGGTCGCGTAGCGCGTCGGGCAGGTCACCTCCGCGATGCGGAAGCCGAAGTGGAGCGCCTGGGCGAGCATCTGGTTGTCGAACACGAAGTCGTCGTCGTTCTCCTCGAGCGGCAGGGTGGTGAGCAGGCGGCGGGAGAACGCGCGGTAGCCGGTGTGGTACTCCGACAGCTTCTGGCCCATGAGCAGGTTCTGCGACAGCGTGAGGAAGCGGTTGGCGACGTACTTGTAGAGCGGCATGCCGCCACGGATCGCGCCGCCGCCCAGGATCCGCGAGCCGAGCGCGGCGTCGAACAGGCCGCTCGCGACGCACGAGGCGAGAGCCGGGATCAGCAGCGGCGTGTACTGGTAGTCCGGGTGGACCATCACCACGATCTCGGCCCCTCGCCTGAGCGCCTCCGTGTAGCAGGTCTTCTGGTTGCCGCCGTAGCCGCGGTTCTTCGGGTGCACGATCACGTGCAGGCCGAGCTTGCGCGCGAGCGCGACCGTGCCGTCGTGCGAGCCGTCGTCGACCAGCACGATGTCGTCGACCACGTCGGTCGGCACGTCGGCCACCGTCTGCTCGAGCGTCCGCTCCGCGTTGTACGCCGGCATGACGACGCAGACCCGCTTGCCGGCGATCATCGCGGGCCTCCCCGCGCGCGCGCCGCCGCGCGCCCGGCGCGACGGCGCAGGTGCTGATGGACGGCGTACAGCGCGACGGCGAGCGGCGGCAGGGCGAGGGGGGCGGCGAGCGCGCGCAGCGCCGGGGCAGGCGGCGCGACCTCGACCTCGGCCGCCGCCGATGCGCGGTCGTCACCGCGGCGCGCGAGCGCGGTCAGCCGGAAGCGCCCCGCCGCCGGCAGCGGCAGCGAAGCCGCCTGCAGGAGCCCGTTCGTCGCCGCCGCGCGCGTCAGCGGGACGTCCACCGCGGCGCCGGTGCCGTCGCCGGGCTCGAGCCGGACGACCACCTCGGCGTCGAGCAGCGGGACGCCGCGCCCGTCCTGCACGAGCACGCTCACGTCCGCGGACCCGACGCGCAGCGGCGTCGGGCTCGTGAGCAGGGTGAGGACCAGGTGGCCGTCCTCGCTGCGCGCCCGCACGAGGCCGCCATCGGCCAACGTCGTGCCGGGCATGGCGACGGTTCCTAACAAGAGCGCGGCCGGCAGCGCCACGACGTGCGCGAGCGCACGCGCGGCGCCGCGCCGCCGGTCGCGCGTCACGGGTGCACCATCGTGCCGCGCATCTCCATCGGCTGCAGCAGCAGCCAGACCGCGACCGCATACAGCGCGCAGGC
>JBFMAS010000336.1:0-3403 GCA_040755575.1 Thermodesulfobacteriota bacterium | reverse complement strand
GCCCCGACGGGGTTGTAGACCTGGTCGAGCACCAGGCCGTCGCGCCCGTAGCCGCGGCGGTTCAGGCGCGCGAGCGCCGCGACGCTCTGCTCGTAGACGCCGCGGCCGCGCTGGCGGTCGACGTTGTCCGCCGCGTAGCACGGCAGCGAGGCCACGATCTCGACGCCCTCGTCCGCGAGCAGCTCGGCCGTGTCGTCCTGCCCGGGCTGCAGCAGGACGGTCAGGTTGCAGCGGTCGATCACGCGCCGGCCGAGCGCGCGAGCGCCGCGCACGAGCGTGCGGAAGTGCGGGTTCAGCTCGGGCGCGCCGCCGGTCACGTCGAGCAGCTCGACGTCCGGGTTGGCGGCGAGCAGCGCGAGGACGCGCTCGGCGGTGCGGCCGTCCATCTGCTCGCTGCGCTTGGGGCCGGCGTCGACGTGGCAGTGGTGGCACGCCTGGTTGCAGCGCTTGCCGACGTTCACCTGCAGCGTGTCGACCGCCTCGCGCGCCAGCGCCGGGAGCCCTGCCCGCTCGAGCTCGGCCGCGAAGGACGGGCTACCGGCGGTCACGCGAGCACCCACAGCGCCGCCACCGCGAGCAGCGCGCCGAGCGGCAGCGTGACCAGCCACGCAGCCGCGATGCCGCCGATCGTCCCCCAGTCGAGCCGGCCGGCGCCGTGCCCGACGCCGACGATCGCGCCGGTCGACACGTGCGTCGTCGAGACCGGCAGACCGAGCTGCGAGGCGCCGATCACGAGCACGGAGGTAGTGAGGTTTGCCGCCAGCCCGGGCGCGGGCGCGACCTCGGTGATGCGCCGTGCGAGCGTCTCGGTCACCCGCCGGCCGCCGACGATGCCGCCGGCGGCCATCGCCGCGGTGATCGCGACCACGCCGGTCTCGGGCGCGAGCACGCTCGCGCCGAGCAGCAGGCCGAGGACCTTCGGCGTGTCGTTGAGCCCGCGCGCAAAGCCGATCAGGCCCGCGCTGAGCACGTGACAGCCGTCGACCAGCGAGCGCACCGAGACGGCCGCGGCGCCTCGGGGGAAGCGCTCGGCGCAGCTCTGCGGCTGGTCGACGGCGAGCGCCAGGCGGCGTCCGCCGGCGACGGCCGGCGCGGGCGCGGCGAGAGCTGCCACGCCTCCCATGCCGGCCGCCGGCGCCGCGTCGCGCCACTCCTCGCCGACGCAGACGCACGCCCCGGCGCCGCCCGGGCCGCGCTCGAGCAGCGGTCGCGCCGCCCGCCACACCAACGCCACGAGGAGCAGCGACGCCAGCGGACCGAGGAGCAGCGGCAGCGTGAAGGCCGATGCGAGGGCGTACAGGTCGACGCCGGTGCCCGCCGCGGCGAAGCCCGCCCCGGCGAGGCCGCCGACCAGCGCGTGCGTGGTCGACACCGGCAGCCCGAGCACGGTCGCGAGCAGCACCGTCGCCGCCGCGGCGAGCGCGACCGCCGCGAGCAGCGTCGGATCGAGCACGGCGTCCGGCACGATGCCCTTGCCCGAGAACGCGCGCGCCAGCCCGGCCGCGAGGCCCAGCGACGCGAGCGAGCCGAGAGCGGTCGACAGCGTGGCGATCGTCAGTGATTGACGGTAGGAGAGGACGTCCGCCGCGTACAGCGTCGCGACGCCCTTCATGTTGTCGTTGGCGCCGTTCACGAACGCGACGCACAGCGCCGCGATCAGGACGAGCAGCGACATCAGCAGCAGCTGCCGCCCGGCGAGCAGGCCGCCGGCCCTGTGGGCGCGCTGGTCTCGGCGAAGTCGGCACCCTTGCTCTCGCGCGGATGGCGCGCGGCGACCCGGCTGCAGTCGAACGGCCGGCGCTCGGCTTCCGGGATCTCGACGCGCGGCGCGACCGCGATGGTCTCCGACGCGTAGGGCGCCGAGGTCAGCGTCGCGTACGTCTTGGCGCACACCGCGGTGCGCTCGCCGCGCCGCAGCACGTGGCCGTCGTCGTCCTCGACGCGCTTCCACGGGCCGCGGTAGATCACCGCCCGGTTCGCCTCCCAGCACGGCCCCTTGACGCCCTTGACGGCGGTGACCGTCACCGAGCGGAACTCGATCCCCTCGACGATGGCGAATGGGCGCCGCTCCCAGTGGGCGAGCGCGATGCCGAAGAACCCGGCCTCCTCGAGGGCCGCCAGGAGGCCCTGCTCGGTGAAGGCGCCGGAAACGCACCCGCTCCACAGCGTCGGGTCGGCCTTCAGCTGCTCGGGCACCGGCTCGTCGCCGACGATGTCCGAGATCGCGATCCGGCCGCCGGGCTTGAGCACGCGCGCGATCTCGCGCACGAGCTGTCCCTTGTCCGCCTCGCGTACCAGGTTGAGCACGCAGTTCGAGACCAGGACGTCGACCGACGCGTCGGGGACCAGCGGGGCGACGCGCCGCAGGCGGTCGCACTCCGCGTCGAGGGCCGCCACGTCCTCGACGCCGCGCACCGGGTGCTCGCGCAGCCAGGGCTCGAGCGCGTCGAGGTCGAGCGCCAGGTCCTGGATGCGGCCGCGGCGGAACTCGACGTTGCCGAAGCCGACGCGGCGCGCGACGATCGGCGCGGCGTCGCGCGCGAGCGCGAGCATCGCGTCGTTCACGTCGACGCCGATCACACGCCCCGTCGGGCCGACGATCTGCGAGGCGACGAAGCAGATCTTGCCCGCGCCGCTGCCGAGGTCGAGCACGACGTCCCCCTCGAGCAGGTGGCGCGACGGGATCGCCGCAGCCGTAGTCGCGCTCGATCACCTCGGCCGGGATGGCGTCCAGGTAACGCGGATCGTACTCCACAGGACAGCAGAGCGCGTCCTCGCGCGCGCTCGTCGCCGCGCTGTAGCGCCGGCGCACGGCGCCCTCGACGTCGAGTGTTGACGCAGCTTCGTTGTCCAGCATCGAGCCTCTCCCCGGGTACGGCGCGGCGAGCGCCATGCGTTTGATGTCGTTCGTGACGTCCAGGTTACGTGCCGGTCGCGAGCGCGACGAGCGCCGCCTTGTCGACCTTCATGCCGGCGGTGAGCGGCAGCTCCGCGCGCACGACGACGCGATCGGGCACCTTGTAGTCCGCGATGTGGCGCGCGACGAAGGCACGCACCTCGCCCTCGTCCGGCGGCAAGGCCGGGTCGCGCGGCACGACGAAGGCGACGCCGCGCTCGCCCAGCACCGCGTCCGGGACGCCGACCACGGCCGCCTGCGCGATCGCCGGATGCTCGCCGAGCACCGCCTCGACCTCGACCGGGTACACGTTGTAGCCGCCGCGGATGTACATCTCCTTCTTGCGCCCGACGAGCTTGAGGTAGCCGGCCTGGTCGAGGACGCCGAGGTCGCCGGTGTAGAAGAAGCCGTCGGCGTCCATCACCTCCGCCGTCGCCTCGGGCTGCTTCCAGTAGCCGCGCATCACCGCGGGCGAGCGGATCGCGACCTCGCCCACCTCGCCGGGCG
>JBFMAS010000335.1:0-3013 GCA_040755575.1 Thermodesulfobacteriota bacterium | reverse complement strand
CGACGCGCACCACGCCGGCCGCTACTCGGCGTCGACGATGACGAAGTTCTGCTGCGCCTCGTCCCAGCGCACCGTCACGTCGAGCCCGGCGAAATCCGGCAGCAGGTACTCGCCGGCGGCGCCGACCAGGAAATCCGTGCCGAGCGTCGTCACGGTGAAGGTCGCCTCGCCGAACGGCATGCCGTCGGCGAAGGCCGTGACGGTGTGCGCGCCGTCGCCGAGCAGGCTCCAGTTGATGAGCCGCCCGAAGCCGTTGTCCGCGTCGCCGCAGACGGGCGCGGTGTCGAGGCGCGACGTGCCGTAGCCGGCCACGGTCGGCGGGCCGCCGTCGATGCTCAACGTGACCACGGCCGCGCTGCACACCCAGCCCGAGATGACGCCGATGCCGCTCTGGAACGACCCCGGCGACGGGTTCTCCAGCACGCCGAGCGCGGCGGCCTGCGGCACGGCCGCAGCGGCGGCCGCGGCGACGGAGCTGGTCGCCACGTCGGCGGCGGCGATGACGAAGTTCTGCGACCCCTCCTGCCAGCGCAGCACGACCGAGTCGCCCTCCGCCGGGAAGTCTGCGAGCAGGTACTGGCCGCTCGCGCCCTGCAGGAACTGCACGCCGAGCGTCTGCACGTCGAAGGTCGAGGACGCGACCTCGACGCCGTCCGCGAGGACACGCAGCGTGTGCGTGCCGTCGCCGAGCAGGTTCCAGTTGAGCAGCGCGCCGAAGCCGTTGTCGGCGTCGCCGCACACGCCGCTGGTGTCGAGGCGCGACGTGCCGTAGGCGAGGTCCTTCAGCCCGCCGCCATCGACCTGATACTTGACGTTCTGCGCGTCGCACGCCCACCCGGAGACGAGGCCGATGCCGCTCTGCGAGCTGCCGGGCGGCGGGTTCTCGAGGAAGGCGAGCGTCGGGGCGGTCGGCTCGGCCGCCCCGATCGCGCCGACCGCGTCGATCAGGCCGAAGCCGGACAGGAAGTCGAAGCCGGGCGCCTCGATGTCGAGCGCCGTGTCGGTGAGCGTGGCGAGCACTGCGGCCGGGCCCAGCGCCGGGTTCCTCTCGCGCACCAGCGCCGCGACGGCGGCCGCGTGCGGCGCGGCGGCGGACGTGCCGAAGAAGTTCGGGAAGCCGTCGCCCTCGGCGTCGGAGCCCGGCGAGAAGAACGTGGTGTTGGTGCCGTCGGGCGCGGCGATCTCGGGCTTGGCGCGCAGCACCGGCGCGCCCGCGAGCGGGACGCCCGTTGGCCCGAAGAAGAACGGCAGCTCGCCGCCGAGCGAGCTGAAGGCCTCGACGTTGACGATGCCGAAGGGGGCGGTGAAGTCGCCGCCCGCGTCGATCTCCCGGTAGTTGACCGCGCCGACCGCGACGACGCCCGCGGCGCCGGCGTGACCGTAGATCTGCGCGTCGCGGAAGATCGCCTGGTCGACGTTCTGCGGCCCGACGCAGCCCGCGATCAGCGCGATGCGGAAGCGCCGATCGACGCCGCACGCCCGGTTCACCGCGAGGAAGTAGGTGTCGGGCGCGCCGTCGGCCTCGGGCAGGCTGACGATCTCGAGCGGGTCGCCGCCGATGCCGTCCTGCCGGCTGCAGCCCTGCGCGCCGTCGCCGCTCAGGCCGCCGAGCTCGACGCACGAGCCGCCGCTGCAGGAGAAGACCAGCAGGTCGAGGTCGGTCGTCGCACCGGGCCCGAGCGTGCCGTCGAACGGCTCGGCCCACTGCAGGACGACGATCGCGTCGCAGCCGACCGGCAGCGTGACGCCGGCGAGCACCTCGCCGCCGCCGAAGTCGTGCAGGTCGAGCCCGCTCACGCCGGGGACCGCAGAGGCGAACTGATCGTCGACCCCGAGCCGGCCGTAGTTGGTCGCCGAGGTGAAGTACGGCACGCCCGCGTCGACCGCCGCCTGCGCCGCCTGGGCGACGATCCCGTCCTGGAACATGGGCTCGGCGAAGTACAGCACGTCGTCGACGATGACCTGCGCGCCGCAGCCGCGCAGCTCGTCGATGCCGCTCGCGAAGCCGGCCTCGCTCTCGAAGGCGGTGTGGAACAGGAGCGGCGCACCGGGCGCGAGGTCGTGCACCAGCTCGGCCATGGCGCGGCCCTCGTCGGTCGCGCTCGGCGCGTCGAAGTCCTGGAGGACCTGCACCGACGGCGGCAGGTCGCCGGTGAGCTGCGACGAGGTCCCGCTCACGACGCGCGAGCAGCCCGTGCCGATCGCGAGGCCGCCCGTCACCGCCTTGAAGCTGTCGGACAGGATCCCGATCGGCACGCCCGCACCGTCGACGTCGAACTCGGCGCGCGCCTGCTGCACCGCGATCGAGACGTCCGCCTGGCTGGTGACGGCACCGACGCTCGTGACCGGCCGGTAGTTCGGGTGGATCGTCCGGACCTGCGGGATGGCGGCGATCTCGTCGAGCAGCGACGGATCGCACGAGCCGACGACGCGCGCGTACTCCGGGTAGGCGCTCTTCACCGTCATGCCGATCGCGCGCATGCGCTCCACGACCTCGGGGGTGAGCTCGTCGAGGCGGACCTCGATCTCGGGCAGCTCGTCCACGAACGGCACGGCCGGCACCGCCCGCTGGACCTGGGCCCTGCTCTTCCCCTCGCGCGCGAGCTTGCGCGCCTCGAGCAGGCGCGCGGAGACCTTCTCGAGATCCGGGGTGGCCTCGTAGAGCTCGCTCTTGAAGGGGCGCGCGAGCTGCGCGGCCGCGGGCTGCGCCGCGACGAGCAGCGCGGCGAGGCAGAGCGTCGGTACGGTGGTCGGACGTCGTCGCATGGGAACCCTTCTCGGCTGGCCGGGCGAAGAGCCTCTCCTTGCCATGCCGCAGCACGGTCTGCGAGCGGCGCCCGGCCTCCCGTCAGCCAGATACGGCAGTCGGGCGACGGTTCATCAGCGGCGCGCGGACGCTGTGCGGCCTGGCCGCCCCGGCCCCGGGGCGGAGCTCGATCCTCGCTGGCGTCCGAGGAGCGGGGCCCGCTAGGATCCGCGCGCACGAGAGACCCCTCTCCCACGCCCCGATGAG
>JBFMAS010000334.1:0-5080 GCA_040755575.1 Thermodesulfobacteriota bacterium | reverse complement strand
CGCGCGGGGTCGGCTCGACGAAGATGCCGTGGTTGCCGGCGAGCCGCGCGATGGTCGCGCGTGCGAGCTTGCTGGGCTCGGAGTGGCCGTTCTCCCAGCGGTTGACGGTGCTGACGGTGATGCCCAGCGCGTGTGCGAACTCTTCCTGGGTCATCGAGAGCCGATTGCGCATGTCCCGAATGGAAAGTCCCGTGTTCTTCGACATCGTGGAAGTTGCCTCCTGATCCACCCTCACGGGTGGCTCTTCACCCGGTGGACGCGCCTCGGCACCTGTTTGTTCAAACGCCACGGCGAATCCGCACGCGTTTCCCCGAAAGCAATCGACGTGCCCCCAGCCACGTGAAAACGCCCGGATTTTGCGCGGGCCGACCGGGCGGCAACGCGGAACCAGCGGCAATCGCGTGACGCGCTACGGCTTTTCGCGACGCTGCCGCAGCGCTCGCACCGCCGTTCGCTCCGTGCTTCGCGCTGGCGCCCCGGATGCCGCGACAGTGGCGCCGGCACGTCGCGCTCGCTACGGCCTGCGGAGGGGGAGCGGGTGCGGGGCCCAAGCGGTACGACTCGAGCGCACGCCGGGATGCCTGGAACGATGACGACGCGCGACGGCGCAACGTCTGCGACCGCCCTGGCGCGCGCGAACGTCGCGCTGGTGAAGTACTGGGGGAAGCGCGACGAGGAGCGCAACCTCCCGGCCGTGGGCAGCATCTCGCTGACGCTCGACGGCCTGGAGGCGGTCGCGACGGTCGGCCTGGCCGGCAGCCCGGGCGAGCGGCCCCGCTTCCGGCAGAACGGCAGCGAGGTGACCGGGGTTGCCGCCGAGCGCATGGCTCGCTTCCTCGACCGGCTGGCCGGCGAGGGCCGCGGCTGCGTGCCGTGCGCCGACGTCGAGGCCAACTTTCCCGTCGGCGCCGGGCTCGCGTCCTCGGCCGCGATCTACTGTGCCGTCACGGCGGCCGCGCTGTCCGCGCTCGGGCAGCGCGTCGACCTCGTGACGCTCTCCGGCCTAGCGCGCGAGGGCTCCGGCTCCGCCGCGCGGTCCGTGTTCGGCGGCCTCGTCGAATGGCGCCGCGGCGAGGCGGCGGACGGCAGCGATTCGACGGCGCATCAGCTGCTGCCCGCATCGGCATGGGACCTCGCGATGCTGGTCGCGATCACGAGCGAAGGCATGAAGGGCACCGCATCGCGCGATGCGATGCGACACGTCGCGGCGACCTCGCCGCTCTACGGTGGCTGGCTTGCCGCGCAGGAGGACGACCTCGCCGCCATGCGGCGCGCGATCGCGGAGCGCGATCTCGCCAGCGTCGGGCGCATCGCCGAGGAGAACTGCCTGCGGATGCACGCGACGTCGTTCGCGGCGCGGCCGCCGGTCTTCTTCTGGTCGCCGGCGACGCTCGCCGCGATGGAGGCCGTGCGGCGGGCGCGCGACGCGGGCGTCGGCTGCTGGTTCACGATCGACGCCGGGCCGCAGGTGAAGGTGCTGTGCGCGGCGCGTGACGCCGACACGGTGCAGACGCGCCTTCGCGTCGTGCCGGGTGTGCTGCGCGTCCTGCGCTGCGCACCCGGCGGCGGCGTCGAGATGCGGCAAGGCGAGGCGCCGTGGAGGTGACCGTGTCGGCGCCAGGCAAGGTCTTCGTGACGGGCGAGTACGGCGTCGTCGCCGGCGGACCGGCGGTCGTCGCGGCGGTCTCGCGCCGGCTGCGGACGCGTGTGCGTGCGCGCCGCGGCGCGGGCGACCTGCTGGTGCACGGAGGCGCGCGGCCCGTGCGCTGCTCGCTCGCGGCCGAGCGCTTCGACGAGGTGCCGGCAGGGGCACGCTTCGTCGCGGGGGCGGCGGTCGTCGCTGCGCGTGCGCTCGAGCTGAGCGACCTGGACCTCGAGATCGAGACCGACAGCGAGCTCGATCGCGGCGCCGTCAAGAGCGGCCTCGGCGGGAGTGCCGCCGTGACGGCCGCCACCGTGACCGCGTTGCACGCGCTCGCGGGTCGCCGGCTCGACGGCGCCGCCGAGACGGGCGAGCGCGTCGCGACCGCGCTCTACGCGCACCGTCTCGTGCAGGGCGGCGGCTCGGGTGCGGACGTCGTCTGCTGCGTGTCGGGTGGTCTCGTCTGGACCGACGGTCTCGACGGCCGCGACGTGCCGCGGGACGTCGCCGACTGCGTGCGCCGGCTGCACGGGGCGAGGCCCGTCGCGTTCGAGCGCCTGGCGCTGCCGGCCGGCCTCGCGCTCGAGGTCGTCGGCACGGGCACGGCGTGCGCCACCGGCCCGCGCGTCGCGCGCTTCGCCGAGCGGCTGTGGGGCGGCGACGCGCACGCTGCGCCGCTGCGCGCGTGGACGGCCGGCATGCGCGTCGCGACCGAGGCGTTTCGCGACGGCTGCCGGACGAGCGACGTGGCGCTGATCTCGAGCGCGCTGCGCGCGGCGGGCAGGCTGCTCTCGCGGCTCGGCGCCCTCACCGCGATCGCCGTGTTCAACCCCGCGCTGCGCAGGGCGGTCGCCAGCGGCGCGGCGCTCGGTGCGGCGGTGAAGCCGTCGGGAGCGGGCGGCGGCGACTGCGCCGTGGCGGTGCTCGACGAGAGGGCACGCGAGCGGCTGCGTGCGGCCTGGCACGACGCGGGGCTGCTGCCGCTCGACGCCTCGCTCGATCCGGCCGGCGCCCGGCTCGAGGAGATGCGATGAGGCGCAGGAGCGAGGTCAAGGCGGTCGCGCACGACGACGTTGCGGCACGCAAGCAATCGCACCTCGACCTGTGCGTGCGCGAGGACGTCGAGGCGGCCGAGAAGAGCACGCTGCTCGAGCAGGTGGATCTGGTGCACGACGCCCTGCCGGACCTGGCGCTCGAGGACGTCGACCTGCGCACGCGCTGGCTCGGCAAGGACCTCGCTGCGCCGCTCGTGATCACGGGCATGACGGGCGGTACCGAGGAGGCGTTTGCCGTCAACCGCGACCTCGCCCGCATCGCCGAGGAGGCGCGCATCGCGTTCGGGCTCGGCAGCCAGCGCGCGATGCACAAGCGTCCCGAGTCCGCCTGGACGTATCGCATCCGGGAGTTCGCACCGACGACGGTGCTGCTCGCCAACATCGGCCTGGCACAGGCGCGCACGATGTCGGCGGCCGAGCTGCAACCGCTGATCTCCGCCGTGTCCGCCGACGCGCTCTGCCTCCATCTGAACGTCGCGCAGGAGCTGATCCAGCCGGAGGGTGATCGCGACTTCCGCGACGGGACGCAGACCTTTCGCCGCCTGTGCCGCGAGCTGCCGGTTCCCGTCGTCGCCAAGGAGACCGGCTGCGGCGTTTCGCGCGAGGTCGGGCTGCGGCTGCGCGCCGCCGGTGTCAAGCACATCGACGTGTCCGGTGCCGGTGGGACGTCCTGGGTCCGCATCGAGGCGCTGCGTGCTCCTGGAGGATCGAGCCTCGGCGAGCTGTACCGCGACTGGGGGATCCCCACGGCCGCGAGCGTGCTGCAGCTCCGCGGCCTCGGCGTGCAGACCATCGCCAGCGGCGGCGTCCGCGACGGCCTCGACGCGGCGAAGGCGATCGCGCTCGGCGCGAGCCTGGTCGGTTTCGCGCTGCCCGTCTACCAGGCGTATCGCGAGGGCGGCGCCGTCGCGGCGCGCGCGTTCGTCGACGGCGTGATCGCGGCGCTGCGCATGGCGATGCTGCTCACCGGCTGTCGCACGCTCGCCGATCTGCGCCGCGCACCGACGATCATCGGCCCGGCGCTTTTGCGCTGGCAGCCGAAGCGACGTCCAGCCGGGGGAAGGAGCCGGTCGTGAGCAGAGGTCGCGAGTCGCGCATTCCGGGCTTCCACGCGCTGCCGGTCGCAGAGCGGCAGGCACTGATCGCGCGCGTCGCGGGCCTCACCGACGACGAGCGTGCGTCGTTGCTGTCGGAGGCGCCGCTCGCGCTCGCGACGGCCGCGCGCCTCACCGAGAACACGATCGGCGTGTACGCGCTCCCGCTCGGCGTCGCTCTGAACTTCATCGTCAACGGGCGCGACGTCCTGGTGCCGATGGTGACCGAGGAGCCCTCGGTGATCGCGGCTGCCGGCAACGCCGCGCGGCTCGCGCGCGGCGGCGGCGGCTTCACGGCGGAGGCCGATCCGCCGTGCATGATCGCGCAGGTGCAGCTCGTCGACGTCCCGGACCCGGAAGCGGCCCGCGAGCGGCTGCACGCCGCCGCGGCGCGCGTCCGCGCGCGCGTCGACGAGATCGAGCCCGGTATGGCGCGGCGCGGCGGCGGCGCGCGCGGCGTCGAGGCGCGGGTGGTACGAGCGCCGCTCGACCGCACCTTCGTCGTCGTCCACCTGCTGGTCGAGGTCGGAGACGCGATGGGGGCCAACGTGGTCAACACGATCGCGGAGAAGACGGCGCCGCTCCTCGCCGAGATCGCGGGCGGCGTCCCACACCTGCGCATCCTGTCGAACCTGACGGACCGCCGCCTCGCGCGCGCGACGGTGCGCTACCGCCGCGCCGACCTCGCGATGCCCGGCCGACCGGGCGCCGAGGTGGCGGCTGCGGTCGAGCTCGCGAGCCTGTTCGCCGAAGCGGACCCGTACCGCGCGACGACGCACAACAAGGGCATCATGAACGGCATCGACGCGGTCGCGCTCGCGACGGGCAACGACTGGCGCGCGCTGGAGGCGGGCGCGCACGCGTACGCCGCGCGCGACGGTCGCTACGGCGCGCTCGCCACCTGGCGCGTCGAGGGCGACGCGCTGGTCGGGCGGATCGAGCTGCCGATCGCGGTCGGCACCGTGGGCGCGACCGTGGACGGCAACCCGCGCGCGCGCCTCGCGCTGAAGCTGCTCGGCGTCGGCGGGGCGCGCGAGCTCGCCGAGATCCTCGCGGCGGTCGGGTTGGCGCAGAACTTCGCCGCCCTGCGCGCGCTCGCGACCGAGGGCATCCAGAAGGGGCACATGTCGCGCCACGCTCGCGCGGTGGCGACCGCGGCCGGCGCGGCACCGGAGGAGGTCGAGGTGATCGCCGAGGCGTTGATCGCCGCGGGCGAGATCAAGGTCGAGCGGGCGCGCCAGCTCCTCGCGGCGCGCGGCGGGCTCCCGGGCGCCTCGCCGGCGCGCTCG
>JBFMAS010000333.1:0-3266 GCA_040755575.1 Thermodesulfobacteriota bacterium | reverse complement strand
CGCACGGCCGGCGAGCTGCGCGCCGCGGGCGCGGTGCGGCGCGGCCCGCGCAGCGCCGACCGGGACGCGCTGACCGCGCAGGAGATCCGCGTCGCCAGGGCGATCGCGCGCGGCCTGACCAACCGGCAGGCGGCGTCCGAGCTCTTCCTGAGCCCGAAGACGATCGACTTCCACCTGCGGCAGATCTACGGCAAGCTCGCCATCCGCTCGCGCGCCGAGCTGGCGCTGGTGGCGGCCCGGCGCGGCTGGCTCGACGCCGCGAGCTGATCCGGCGGCGCGGCGGCGTCGGGACGCGCCCGGCTCGCAAGGCGGAAGAACCGGGCGATCGCCCGGTGCATCGCGGGCGGCCGACGGTCTAGCGGGAGGGCATGAAGCCGCTCGTCCCCCTCGCCCTCGCCTACACACTCTCGCTCGTGGCGGCGTCGTCCGGCGGCGCGCTCGCGCTCGACCCGCCCGGGCCGCGCCGGACCGAGGTCCGCGAGCGCTGCGCCAGCTACGCGCCGCGGCGGCGCGCGTTCTTCGGCGACCTGCACGTGCACACGTCGTTCTCCTGGGACGCGCACATCTTCGGCAACACGAGCAACGCGCCCCGCGACGCCTACG
Source organism: Thermodesulfobacteriota bacterium (assembly GCA_040755575.1). Classification (GTDB taxonomy): domain Bacteria; phylum Desulfobacterota; class Binatia; order UBA12015; family UBA12015; genus DATCMB01. Next base: position 2,663 of record JBFMAS010000333.1, on the reverse strand, counting down.
AGTTCGCGCGCGGCGCCGCCAAGGAGATCCTCTTCCTCGGCCAGCCCTACGAGCTGCAGCTACGGCGCCCGCTCGACTTCGCGGCCGTCACGGACCACGCCGAGTACTTCGGCGAGACGCGCATCTGCAGCACGCCGAGCGCGCCCGGCTACAGCTCGTTCCACTGCAAGGTGTTCCGCGGCGAGCGCGACGCGCCGCAAGGGCTCGGCGCCTTCCAGTTCTGGGGCGTCAACCTGACCTTCCCGGAGCTCGGCGACATCTCGGCCTGCGTCACGCCCGCCTCGTGCGACGCGGCCGCGGTCTCCGTGTGGCAGGACACCAGGGACGCAGCGGAAGAAGCCTATGACCGGACGAGCGAGTGCAGCTTCACCTCGTTCGTCGCGTACGAGTACACGGGCAGCTCCGGCGGCTTCAACGGCCATCGCAACGTCATCTTCCGCAACGACCGCGTGCCGCCGTTCCCGACCTCGTCGTTCGAGACCGGCGGCACCGACCCGCCGGCGCTCTGGGCGGCGCTGCGCCAGAGCTGCCTCGAGGGCATCTCGGGGTGCGAGGTGCTCACCATCCCGCACAACGCGAACCTCTCGGGCGGGACGATGTTCGAGGTGCCGCAGACGGTGGAGGAAGCGGCGACGCGCGCGCTGTTCGAGCCGCTCGCCGAGATCGCGCAGATCAAGGGCGGATCGGAATGCCGCTTCGACCGGATCGCCGGGCGAGGTGCGGGGACGAGCGACGAGGAGTGCGCCTGGGAGCAGCGGCCGCAGCAGATGCAGACCGACCTCGAGAGCGTGGGCGGGCCCGTGTTCGAGCCGCCGATCGACGACTACCCACCGATGAACGTGCTGCGCAACGTGCTGAAGGCGGGGCTCCTCGTCGAGCGGAACCTGGGTGCGAATCCCTTCCGCTTCGGCTTCATCGGCAGCACCGACACGCACAACGGCACGCCGGGCGCGGTCGAGGAGGACGAGCCGACGGGCAACCACGGCGGCGAGGACGACACCCCGGCCGAGCGCATCCGCAAGATCGACGACAACCCGGGCGCGCTCGCCGTGCTGTGGGCGGAGGAGAACAGCCGCGACGCGCTGTTCGAGGCGATGCGGCGGCGCGAGACCTACGCGACCAGCGGGACGCGGCCGATCGTGCGCTTCTTCGGCGGCTACCGGCTGCGCCGCAACCTGTGCCGCGCGCGCAACCCGGTCCGCCGCGCGTACGCGAAGGGCGTCCCGATGGGCGGCGAGCTGCCGCCGCGCGACCGCGACCTCGCGCCGCGCTTCTACGTCAGCGCGCTGAAGGACCCGGGCACCCCGGGCCGTCCCGGGACGGACCTGCAGCGGATCCAGATCGTCAAGGGCTGGGTCGACGCGGGCGGGGTCGTGCACGAGCAGGTGTACGACGTCGCCGGCGAGGTGGACGAGACGGACACGGTCGACGCCGCGACCTGTGCGCCGGTCGGCGAGGGCTTCGCCGAGCTGTGCAGCGTGTGGGAGGATCCCGACTTCGATCCCGGCGAGCACGCCTTCTACTACGCGCGCGTCCTCGAGAACCCGAGCTGCCGGTGGAGCACGCACGTCTGCAAGCAGGTCGGCGTCGACCCGTTCTCGCCGACGTGCGAGCAGGACGCCGCCGGCACCGCGTTCGAGCGCTGCTGTCTCGACGAGATGAACGACCCCTCGCTGATGCCGGTGACCCAGGAGCGCGCCTGGACGTCGCCCATCTGGTACCACCCGCCCGCCGCGAGCTGAGGCCGCACGATGCGCGCGCTTCCCTTGCCGGGCGCGGCGGCGGCGCCGTGGCGACGGCCGATCGTCCACTTCCTCGCGCTGGGCGTCCTGCTCGCGCTCGCGCGCGCGGCCCTGCTCGAGCCCGCACCGGACCCGGCGCGGTCGATCCGCGTGACGCGAGAGCTGCTCGGGCGCCTGGCGGTCGTCGCCGGAGGCGATTCCGGCGGGGCCGGCGAGCGCGCCGCGCTCGACGCGTGGATCGACGAGGAGGTGCTCTACCGCGAGGGCGTGGCGCGCGGGCTCGCGTGGAACCCTGCCACGATCGCACGGCTCGTCCAGGTGGGCCGCTTCGTCGGCGCGGCGCCCGCGGACGCAGAGGAGGAGGCGCTCGCCGGAGTCGCGCGGCTCGGGCTCGACCACGACGACGCGCTCGTGCGCGCGCAGGTCGCGGGCAGGATGCGGCTGCTGCTGCACGAGGCGGCGATGCGCGACGAGCCGGACGAGGCCGAGCTCGAGCGCTGGTTCGCGGCACGACGCGAGCAGCTCGTGCGGCCGGCGCGCGCGAGCTTCGTGCACGTGTTCGTCGCGCGCCGGCGCGGGCGCGCGGCCGCCGAGGCGCTGCGGCGGCGCATCACGGAGGAGCGGCTCGAGGTCGCCGACGCGCTGCGGCTCGGCGACCCGTTCGGCCCCGGGCACCGCTTCGCCTCGTGGTCGCGACGCGACGTCGAGGCGACCTTCGGAGCCGAGGTGGCGCAGGCCGTCCTGACGCAGCCCGAGCGCCGCTGGTCGGATCCGACGCCGAGCGCGTACGGCTGGCACCTGCTCCGGGTCGACGGGCGCCGCGGCGACGAGCCGCTGCCGCTCGCCGCGGTGCGCGACCGCGTGCGGCAGGCGTGGCGCGCGGCGCACGCGCGCGAGGAGGTGGCGGCCCGCGTCCGCGCG
>JBFMAS010000332.1:0-3942 GCA_040755575.1 Thermodesulfobacteriota bacterium | reverse complement strand
CGTCGAGCCGTTCGCCTTCGCGCTGCATGCGGTGCGCGCCGCTGCGCACGCTCCCGGCGAGGGTGTCCTCGTGCTCGGTGGCGGTCCGATCGGGCTCGCCGTGGCGGCGTGGGCACGCCACCTCGGCGCGGGCGAGGTGGCGGTCGCCGACCACCTGCCACATCGTCGCGCACTCGCGACCACCTTCGGAGCGTCGCTCGCGCTTGACGCCGCTGACGCGGCCGCGATGGGCGACCTCGCAGAGCGGCTCGGCGGCCCGCCCGAGGTCGTCTTCGAATGCGTGGGTCGCCCCGGCCTGCTCGAGCAGTGTCTCCAGCACGTCCGCCGGCGCGGCCGCGTCATCGTGGCTGGCGCCTGCATGGCGCCGGACACCCTCGTGCCGGCGATCGCGTGCCTCAAGGAGGTGGATCTCCGCTTCGTCGTCTCGTACTCGCAGCAGGACTTCGCGCTCGCACTACGCACGCTCGCCGCCGGGCGCATCGCAAGCAGCGCGATGATCACCGATCACGTCTCGCTCGACGCCCTCCCGAAGTCCTTCGCGGAGCTGCGCACGCCCGGCACGCAATGCAAGGTGATGCTGGACACCCAAGGTGCCTGAGCGACGCTCAGGGCAGCCCGGCCCCGGGAACCTCGACGCGGAAGGTCTCGATCCGGCCCGACCGGTGCGCGCGGCAGTGCTCCGGGTCCGAGTTGTCGGCGGTGAGAGCGAACATCGTGCGCCGATCCGCGCCGCCGAGCATGCAGGCGAAGGCGGGGTTGGAGACGGCGACCCGATCGGTGATCGCCCCGCCCGGCTGGACGCGCAGCACCTCATTGGTGAGCGGGGATGCGACCCAGACCGCTCCGGCGGCGTCCAGGCAGATGCCGTCGGGCACGACGCCGGGCAGCTCCGCCCAGGTCCTCGGGTTCGCGAGCGCTCCGTCGTCGGCCACGTCGTAGGCGCGCAGCGCGAGCCCGATGCTCTCCGCGACGATCAGGGTTCGGCCGTCCGGGACGACCACCATGCCGTTCGGCAGCCGCACGTCGTCGGCGACGATGCGCGCCGCGCCGCCCGGCTCGACACAGAGGATCGGGCCGGGCGCGTACGGCTTGCCGGCGTTCAGATCGAAGCCGAAGCTGCCCACGTAGGCGCGACCGCGCGCGTCGACCACCATGTCGTTCAAGTCGTACGGCGCGAGAGCCGCGAGATCGGCCACCTGCCGCCACTCGCCGCGATCGAGCCAGAGCAGCCGGCGGTCGAGCATCGACACGACGAGCAGGCGGCCGTCGGCCCAGCCGAGCCCCGCCGGCCGGGTGGCCAGCTCGGCGACGGTCTCTGGGCGTCCCGCGGGGCCCATCCGCATGATCCGGTGACCATGGATGTCGGAGAACCACAGATGCTCCTGGTGCCAGCGCGGGCACTCGCCGAAGTGCAATCCCTCGAGCAGAATCTCGGCCTGCATGGTTCCTTTCCTCGGTGGCAGGTACGGCGCGCACGCCGGCTCGAGCGTCAGTGCGGCGAGCCGGCACGGTGCCAGCAGCGCTCTCCTCGCGCGAGGCTACGCCTGCGCCGCGGCCTCAGCCCAGCTCGCCCCGCGCGAGCAGATCGACTTGATCTTGTAGCTTGACCATCCCGAGATAGCCGCCGCCGTGCGGGATGGCGTCGTAGATCGCGTAGCCGAGCAGCTCCTGGGCGCGGCGCGGAAGCGCGGCTGCGAGCGCGGGCGGGACGGAGAGGACGTTGTTCTCCTCCGTGCGCAGCCAGCCGAAGCAGTAGCTCAGGTGCGCGCCGCGCCGTTGCGTGTCGGTCCGGTTCGCGCCGCCGCCGTGGATCGTGCCGCCCAGGTAGACGACCGCCGAGCCGGCCGGCATCTCCGCGTACGCAATCGCCCCCTCCTGCGGCGGAGGTTGGAAGAACTGCTCGGCCGGAGAGAGCTGGCGGTCGGGCCACCGATGGCTGCCCGGCACGATCCGGGTCGCGCCGTTGGCACGGGTGAAGTCGACGAACGCGATCACCGAGGCGAGCTGCAGCTCCGGGGCCGGCTTCGGCACGTCGCTCCACACCGCCTCGTCGCGGTGCAACCACTGGTCCTCGGCGCCCGGGCCGCGCTGCAGCAGGTGTCCGATGTTGAGCTGGTAGCGCGCGCACGACGGTAGGAGGATCCGGTCGCACAGCGCGAGCAGGAGCGGGTGGCACATCACCTCGGTCGCGAAGGTGCGCGAGATCCCCGCCACGCCCGTGACCTGCCTGGTGTGCGGGCCGTGGAAGTCCTCGATCAAGGGGCTGAAGAGAGGCTGGCCGGGATCCGCCATCGTGACCGCGCTCTCCACCTCCGCGTTGACCCGCGCCACGACGTCGCGAGAGAGGAAGTGCTCGACGATCGCGACACCGTCGCGTTCGAGCGCCGCCGCGACCTCGTCGGGGTCGCTCCTCGCGTCGAACCGTGAGATGATCGCACGCATTTCGAATCCTTACCCCTGGTTATCGGACACGCGCCCCGCCGCCAGCGCCGCTCCTCGAAAGCCCGAACGGTACCGGGGCAATCATCACGAGCGCTCGCCCTGCTCCCCGCGGAGCGCCAACCTCACGCCGGGGAGCCCGCCCGTCAAGCGCCACGCCAGCCACGCGACCACGATGCCGAAGGTCCCGGCGAGGATGACGCCGTCGATCCAGGCCGGCCGCTCGCCTCCCACGGCGCCCGCATAGGTGAAGACGAAGACCTTGGGAACCGCCCCCGCCAGGGTCGCGACCAGATACCAGCGAAACGGGACGCCAACCAGCCCACAGGCGTAGCTCAGGACGTCGAAGGCGCCGAACGCGAGGACGCGGGCCGCGAGCACGCCCAGGATGGTGCTGGTCCCACTGCGCGTGCGCACGAAGTGCTCCATCGCGTCGAGCTTCTCGGCGGCGACGAGTCGTACGGCGAGCGCCCGTCCGAAGGCGCGGGCCAGCGCGAAGCACGCCACGGCGCCGAGCACCACTCCGAGCCAGGATAGCGTGAAGCCCGGCACGAGGCCGTACACGAAGCCCGCCAGCATCATGATCGGCTCCGACGGGATCGGCGAAACCACACATTGGAGCACGAGAGCGACGAGGAGGACGAGCGCTCCTGCGGGCCCGAGCTCGCGGACGCGGGACGCCGCCTCGCGTGCGTCCGCGGTCGAGAGTGCGATCCAAACCGCGACGCCGAAGGCGACCCCGAGAGCAGCGAACGCGAGCAGGGCGAGCCGCCTGCGCGGGACGCCGCTTCGTACCATGCGGGTGATCATCGCCTGTCGGCTGAGACCGTCGTCAGGATCACGTTATTGGACATCAGGACAGTAATCGATTTCACCTGGTCGCGGCAAGGAACTTTGACCGGCACGCGCGCTCACGCGTCGCGAGTCGCTCCTGGGCCGCCGCGCATCGTGCGCGCCAGCTCGGCCATGCCGTGCACGTAGCCGTCGCAGTCCTGCGCCTTGGCGACGACCAGCGCGCCGCGCATCGACGCCGTCCGGGAAGACGCCGGGCACGTAGTGCTCGAAGCCGTCGCCCTCCATCGCGTCCGCGATGCCCCGGAGACGGACCATCCGGCGCACAGGATCCGCGACGCGCCATGCGGGACCGTCGCGGACGAACCAGCGCTCGCGCGTGTGCAGCGGTACTTCGCGGAGCGCCGAGGCGGAGTAGAGACCCTCGCGCGCGCGCTCGAGCCGGGCTCGTCGATGCTTCGACGAGGAACGCAATGCCCGCGGCCATGCCGACGAAGTGTGGGCTGGTCTGCCGGAAGGAGCGGCAGGAAAGCGGCCGCGCAGCGGCGAGATCGGCGTGCGGGTCTTGGGATGAGGGCGCTTGGCAACTTCGGACTCCTAACTGATCAACTCAAGGTTTATGACTCGGACGAGCCTCCCGTACTCCGACGACAATACCGAGCCGCTCTCGTCGCGCATCGCAGCGGGCCTGCACAAAATCGGGCTCGCGAT
>JBFMAS010000331.1:0-2134 GCA_040755575.1 Thermodesulfobacteriota bacterium | reverse complement strand
CCACTCCTGGCGCGACCTGCTCGACCCGGCGCTCCTCGTGGCGGGCTTCAGGATGGACGCGCTCACCTCGCTCTCGCGCCGCGTCGCGCGCGAGATCCGCGACCCGCGCCTGCGCCAGCTCCTGACCTACCAGGCGATCTACGTGGGTGCGTCGCCCGACGACGTGCCGGCGACCTACGCGCTGATCTCCTACCTCGAGCTGGCGCAGGGCGTGTGGTTCCCGCGCGGCGGCATGTACGCGATCCCGCGCGCGATCGCGCGGCTCTGCGCCGAGCTCGGCGTCGCGCTCCGCTACGGCGTCGAGGTCGAGCGCATCGTCGTCGAGGACGGGCGCGCGCGCGGCGTGTGGACGAGCGAGGGCGAGGAGCTCCGTGCCGACGTCGTCGTGTCGAACGCGGACCTGCACCACACCTACGCGAAGCTCCTCGGGACGACGCCGCGGCCGTACATGAGCGACAGCCGGCTCGCGGCGCTCGAGCCGTCGTCGTCCGCCTTCATCGTCTACCTCGGCGTGCGCCGCGCGTATCCCCGGCTCGGGCACCACACGATCGTCTTCTCGTCCGACTACGCGCGCGACCTGCGCGAGATCTTCGTCGAGCACCAGCCGCTCACCGAGCCGTCGTTCTACGTCTGCGCGCCGAGCGTGACGGACCCGACGCTCGCGCCGGAGGACGGCACCGCGCTCTACCTGCTCGCGCCCGCGCCGTGCCTCGACGACGAGGCTCGTGTCGACTGGGACGAGCTCGCGCCGCGCTACGCCGAGCGCCTGCTCGAGCGGGCCGAGGCCGTCGGGCTGCCGGGTCTGCGCGCGGCGAAGGTCGTCGAGCGCTGGTACACGCCGGCCGACTTCGCGCGCGACTACCACTGCCACCGCGGCGCGATCTTCGGGCCGTCGGCGCGCTTCGACCAGACGGCGTTTCGCCGTCCCGCGCCGCGTGCGCGCGACGTCGCGGGGCTGTACCTGGTCGGCGGCAGCACGCAGCCGGGCGGCGGCGTGCCGATGGTGATCCTGGGCGGCAAGCTGGTCGCACGCACCGTGTGTCGCGACCACGAGGAAGGGCGATGGTGAGCCTCGCGCTCGACGTGACCGCAGCGGCGCTCGCGACGGCGGCGGCGCTCTGCGCGTGGCGCTCGTGCCGCTGGCTGGCGCAGGTCGAGGCGGCGGCCGAGGCTGGCGCCGCGCAGACGGCGCACGGCGCGCCGCCGCTGGTGTCGCTGCTCGTGCCGGCGCGCAACGAGGAGCGGAACGTCGTGCCGTGCCTCGCCGGGCTGATCGAGCAGAGCCACCCGCGCTGCGAGGTGATCGTGCTCGACGACGGCTCGAGCGACGCGACGGCGCGGGTCGCGAAGAGCTTCGTCGCCGGAGCACGGCGTCGCGCGGCCGCGGTGGCGGGAGCCGGCGTCGTGCAGCCGGACGAGCACGAAGCGCACGTGCGGATCGTCGCCGGACGCCCGCTCGAGCCGGGCTGGGCCGGCAAGGGCTTCGCGTGCCACCAGCTCGCCGAGCTCGCGCGCGGCGACTGGCTGTTCTTCCTCGACGCCGATACGCGGCTCGAGCCGGGCGCGGTCGAGCGCGCGCTCTCCTCGGCGACCGCCGCGGGCGCCGAGCTCGCGTCGTTCCTGCCTCGCTACGTCGGCACCCACTGGGTCAACCGGCTCGTCGTGCCGTGGCTCTACTTCTTCTTGACGGCGCTCGTGCCGCTGCCCGAGGTGCGGCGCCTGCACCACGAGCGCATCGCGGTCGCGAACGGGCAGGCGATCCTGGTGCGGCGCGACGCCTACGAGCGCATGGGCGGCCACGCGGCGGTGCGCGACCACGTCGTCGAGGACGTGAGCATCGCCATCGCGGCGAAGCGCGCGGGGCTGCGCATCGCGCTGCTCGACGGGCACCGCTGGCTCGCGTGCGAGATGTACGACGGCGCGCGCGCGCTCGCCGCGGGCTTCGCAAAGAGCTTTCACTCCGCGGCGCGGCGCTATCCCGTGCAGTGGGCGGGGCTGCTGACGCTGCTCGTGCTGATCGGCGCGCGTCCCTGGCTGCGGCTGTGGACTGCCGAGGCGCCGCTCGAGCGAGCGCTCGCGCTGCTCGCCCTGCTGCTCGTCGGCGCGACCTTCGGGGGGCTGCTGGTGCGCTTCG
>JBFMAS010000330.1:0-8014 GCA_040755575.1 Thermodesulfobacteriota bacterium | reverse complement strand
ATCGCCCGACTCGACGTACCCGATCGAAGCCTGCTCGACGTCGGCAGCGGCGGAGCCGAGCTCGCCGCGGCCCTCGCCACCATGGGCTGGCGCGTGCGTGCCACTGCGGCGAGCGAGCACGATGCGGCGGTCGCGCGCAGCACGGGGATCGAGGTCGCCGTCGCGGACGCCGCGAGCCTGCCCCGAGACGCCAGGTACGGGGTGGTGTCGCTGTTCCACGTCATCGAGCACACGTCCGATCTGAGCCGGACGATGTCCGAGCTCGACCATCTGGTCATGCCGGGCGGCTTTCTGGTGCTCGAGTACCCGAACGGACGCTCGTTCCTGAAGGCGTGTCTGGGCTGGCGCTGGTTCGGCTACGACCCCCCCTTCCACCGGCTGCAGGTGAATCCGACGGTGCTCGCCGATCGTCTGGGCCTGGAGAACTACCGGCTCCTCGAGGAGGACCACTTCTCTCTCGAATACTCGTTCTTCGTCTTCGCGCAGTCCGTTGTGAACCTGTTGATGCCGTTCCAGCGCGACGCGCTCTATCGCTGGCTGTGCGGTCGCAGCGGCAACGCATTCGAACGCGCCTGCGCGGTGCTGAGCATGCCGCTGTTCGCTCTGCTCCTGCCTCTGTTCCTGATCTATCAACCATTGGTGGGCTTGCTGCACCGAGGGTGCATCGTGCGGCAAGTGTTCAGGAAGACCGACATTGGCGCGGCGCGCGATCGTCCCGACGCGCGAGAGGGCGATACGCCGGACGGCGAGCCCGCTACGCGCCCGGCGTGACGATAACCCGCCGCGCGTATGCCCACCCCCAGCCGGATCACCGGCGGCGCACGTAGACGGTGAAGCCGATCTCCCCCTGTGTGAGGTCCGCCGCGAAGATCGGATCGAGCGCGGTGTAGAGGCCATCCTGCAGGTAGCCGGATCGCCAGCGCGCCGCGGGAACCCAGCCGGCCTCGCCCGATTCCAGCCGCTCGAGGGCGCGCTCGGCGTCCGGCTCGCGCCCGTCGCGCCGGATCCGGATCGCGAGCCACTCGGGCATCACGAAAGCGTCCGCTTCCCCGTCGAGCCACTCCTTGACGGGCAGCGGCATGGGCTGCAGGCCGGCCCAGATGATGGGCTGCCGGAGGTTGAAGTACGGATCGACGCCGCGCGGGTAGCCGACACGCACCGGCGTCGTGCGGTCATGCGCCAGCTCGCTCCGTATCCACGCGGCGACCGCGTGCTGCTGGTCGTACGAGAAGCGCGCCACCTGGGAGAAGGTCAACGCCGCCGTGTACGCGAGGATTGCCGCGGCGATCGCGACGCGCAGCACTTGCCACGGCAGGTCGATCAACGCGCGCGCCGCGAGGACCGTCAGCACCGGGAACAGCGGCAGGTAGTAGCGCTGCGCTTCGAGGACGAACGACGTGCCGATCGACAGGTAGTACGCGGCCGCCGTGAGCAGCAGGATGCGGTCGGCGACCGTCCTTCGCCGCAGCGCGCACACGATGCCGGCGAGCGCGGCGACATAGAGCGGCCAGCCGAAGCTGAACGGAAAGCCCGCGACCAGCTGGTAGACGTACGGGCGCCCATACCAGCCGAGGCTCGGCAGCAGGTGGACCTTCCAGAACAGCAGGTGCTGGAGCGAGCTGGCACCGCTCACGAAGCCCATCGCGCGCAGCATCAGGTCGCTCTGCAGGACGCACGGCGGGCACGCGAGCGCGACCGCGGCGACGAAGCCGACGAGCGCTGCCGGCGCCACCCGCAGCAACGGCCGAGCGGATCGCTCGCGGTACGCGAGCTCGAGCATGGCCCAGAAGCAGGCGCCCATCGCCACGAGGCCGGTGTACTTGGCGCCGAAGGCAAGACCGGACGCGATGCCGGCGAGCAGGGCAGGGAGCGTCGCGGCATCCCCGCGGGCTCGGGCGAGTGCGCACGAGGCGAGCAGGGCGAGCGTGATGCAGAGCTCGAGCAGCGGATCCGGCGAGGCGTAGTGGGTCTGCATCGCGTCGAGCGGGACGACCGCCATGAAAGCGGCGGCGAGGACGCCCACCTGCGGCGAGTACGAGCGCCAGCCGAGCGCGCCCACGGCGAGCACGTTCAGCGTCGACGCCGTCGCCGAGACGATGCGCGCCATGAAGAGCGCGGAGAACACGTCCGCTTGCGGCGCGGACATCAAGCCGAGCGCGTGCGCGGCGGCCACCGCCGTCCCTGACAGGAAGCCGTAGAACGCCGGATAGACCATCGCCCCCGGCGTGTCGGCGCGCAGGAACGACTCGGGCCGCAGCGGGACGAAGGCGTTCAGGTACGACGGCCACATCTGCAGCTCGTCGGTGAAGGCCATGCCGAGCGTGAGGCCCCAGCGCAGCCGCCAGAAGCGTGCCGCGATCGCGACGGCCAGGATGGCGACGCCAGCGCCGACGGCGAGCGCCGCCGGCGCGCGACGATGCGCGGCGGTCATGCCGCCCGCGACCCCGACGCGCGCTCGCCCGAAGAAGAGGGGCGCGCGCGCGACCCCTTGCGCGCGACGACGTTGAGCGTCGCGCCGCGCCGCGTGACGATCTCGACCGCCGTCGCCGCCAGCGCGAGCGGCGCGAGCAGGACCGCGAGCACGACCGCGACGCCGATCTCCCAGCGCGGCGCCGTGTGCGGCTTGCCGGTGAGCCAGTCGAAGAACTGGTTCTGCGTCGGCAGCAGCACGTTGAGCGCGCTCTGCAGCCAGCCGAACAGATCGTACTCGATCTCGTGGCTGTCGATGCGCTCGACCGCGAGCCCGCGGCTCTCGAGGAGCTCGACCAGCGAGCGCCGGGTGAAGTGGAAGAGGTGGCGCGGCACGTCGAGGTGGAACCACGCGCGGCGGAACGTCGTCGCCTGCATGCCGCCGAAGTCGGGTACGATCAGCACCAGCGTGCCGCCGTCGGCGAGCACGCCGACGACGCGGTCGAGCTCCTCGATCGGGTCGCGGAAGTGCTCGAAGCTGTGCCACAGCGTGATCGCGTCGAACGGGCCGAGCGCCGTCGCCTCGGTGGTCGAGCGGCGCACGGCGAGCTCGTGCGCGGCCGCGTCGGGGACGTCCTCGCGCAGCTCCGTTCCGACGGCGCGCCAGCCGCGCTCGGCGGCGAACGCGATGAAGTCGCCCTCGCCGCAGCCGACGTCGAGCAGGCGTCCGGGCGACGGCGTGTGGCGCGCGAGCAGGCGAAAGCGCCGCCAGCAGCGATACGACGCGGTGAAGCCGTGGCGCCGCCCGTAGTACGCGGACCCGTAGTAGCGGCCGAGGTCGGCCGGGACCGGCGACGTCGTGCCGAGGCCGCAGCGCGGACAGCGCAGTACGGCGAACGTCTCTCCCGTGACGGCATCGCGCGCGTGCGGCTCCCACGGCAGGAGCGGCGAGGCGCACACGACGCAGGAGTCAGCCGGCACGGTGCGGCTCCTCTCGCAGCGCAGGGCCGACCGTCGGCTCTCGCGGGCGGACCAGCAGCGGACGGATCTCGCGGGCGAGCGCGGAGGCCACGATGCGGTTCGCCTCCGGCTTCAGGTGAACCCAGTTCACCATCAGGTCGCGCCGCTGATCGAGCTCGGCGATGACGTCGACCAGCGGGACGTCGTGCGCCCGCGCCCACGCGCGCAGCTCGTCCATGAGGCGCGTGTGGACCAGCATCGCCCGCGGCGGGTGCAGCATCGCGATCGTCCGCATCCCGGTGTCGTCGACGGCCTTGGTGCGCAGCTCGAACGTCTTCTCGGGGACCTCGAGCGCGTGCGGCCCGATCTCGCCGCGCCGGAGCTTGTCGCGCACGAGCTCGACCTCCTGGCGGTAGGTGACGCCGCGCTGCTCCTCCTCGGGGATCAACGTCGAGCGGAACTGCTGCGTCGCGACGACCAGCGCGATGCCGCGCTCGCGGCACTCGGCGCGCAGCTTCTCCAGGTTGGCGATGAACCCGCGGCTGCGCCGCTCGGCCTGCTCGTCGCTCCACCACCACGCGGCGTCGGTGGCGTCGGTGCTCGGGAAGACCCGGTCGAGGAAGGCGACGAGCAGCGACTCGTGCACGAGCGCCTCGCGCCAGCGGTCGCCCACCCACCCCTCGCGCGGCTCGATCGTCGCCGCGTCGTTCGCGCCCTCGTAGAAGGTCACGACGTCCGGATCGAGGGGCAGGCCCTCGGTGCGGAACATCGCCAGGACGTTGTCCGTCGTCGCGTGCGGGATCGCGAAGTTGATGACCTCGATCGTCGCCGAGTCGCCGACGGCCGCCTGCAGCTCCTGCTCGAGGTAGTGCGGATAGGTCTCGTCGTCGCGGTTGTGGTAGCCGAAGGTCGACGACGCGCCCAGCGTCAAGATACGAATCGTGTTCGGCGGCTTCTCGACCGTGAAGTCCTCGCCGCGGAAGCCGTGGTTGTTGATGCGGACGCGCAGCGCTCCCCCGCCGTCGGGGCGCTGCGTCCACTTGCGCTCGTGCGGGAAGTACTTGCTGTAGCCGGTGACGCCGCTCGTGTAGGGGCGCGCGTCGCCGACCACGTTCGCGTGCTTCTGCGGCGAGCCGGCGAGCGGGTCGCCCTCGGGCGCCGGCGGCGCCTCGACCCAGTTGCGGTGCCACCTCGTGCCGTAGAACAGCAGGCTCGGGCCGATCTGCGTCGCGAACCAGACGCGCACCGCGAGCTCCGCCGCCGCGACGCTCAGCAGGGCGACGGCGAGGAGCTCGACGGCCACCTTGGCGGCGCGCTGGGTTCGCGGCTTCACCGGCACGAGCGGGGACGAGACGGCAGGGGCGGCGACGTCTTCACCGCGGCGTGGGCTTCGGGCGTTCGCCGATCGGACGGGCCGGCACGCCGGCGACGATCGTGTAGGGCTCGGTCGACCGGGTCACGACCGAGCCGGCGCCGACCACGGTGCCCGTCGCCACGGTGACGCCCGGCGTGATTACCGCGTTGGCGCCGATCCAGACGTCGTCGCCGATCACGACCGGCGCCGGCAGGTGCCCCTGCTGGACGATCGGCAGCGACGGGTCCGTCCAGTGGTGCTGCGACGTGACGATCACGACGTGCGGCCCGATCAGCACGTCGTCGCCGATCGTCAGGCCGCCGCGGCCGTCGAAGAAGGCGCCCCAGTGGATGTGCACGTTGCGCCCCATGCGGATGGCGTACGAGTGCATGAAGTAGACGTTGCGGTAGATGAAGCCGAAGCCGCCCTGGCGCGCGAACAGCAGCTTGTAGAACCACGAGCGCAGCGCGAAGCCCGTGAGGCCGGGGATCGAGCGCAAGAGCGTCCCGACCCAGTCCTCGACCCACAGCGACAGCATCTGGCGCGCGCTGAAGGTGCCGACGATGCGGCGGAGCTGCGCGCCGGCGGTGCTGGTCGGTGCGGCGAGGTCCGGCGCCGCCGGTGCGTCGTGCGGGCGGGGCTCGTCCGCCTGCGGTGCGCGTGCCGAGGTCATCGTCCCGTCACGGCGCCGCCGCCGGCCGCGCCACCGCGAGCAGCTCGCCGAGCGGCAGCGGCCACGAGCGTACGCGCAGCCGCTGCGGCATGAAGCGGGTGCCGGCGCGCACCAGCGGCGCGAGCCCCGGCGCGAGCACCTCGAGCTGTCCGGTCGCGTAGCCGATCGTCATCGGCTTGTACGCCGGCCGCACGTCCACCGCGGACAGCCCGCCCGCGGCGAGGAGACGCCGCAGCGTCCCGGGCGTGAAGTAATGCACGTGGTCCGGCGGCGCATAGTAGAACCAGTGCCGGCTCATCAGCCGCGCGGCGAAGCTCTCGATGTTCGGCACGGTGACGACCAGCACGCCGTGCGGCAGCAGCCAGCCGGCGACCCGGCGCACGAACTCGAGCGGGTCGCAGAGGTGCTCGACGACGTCGAACGCGGTGACGACCGCGTACCTGCGCGACGGCGCGAAGTCCTCGACCGCCGCCCGGTGGACCGTGAGGCCCTGTCCGCGGGCCTGCTCGACGGCGACGCTCGACAGCTCGAGCCCCTCGGCGTCGATGCTCTGCGCCGCGGCCGCCGCCACGAACGCTCCCGTCGAGCAGCCGACGTCGAGCCAGGGCCCGTCCGCGGCGATGCGTCGGACGTGCTCCAGGCGCTCGCAGGCGATGCCGCGGCGGATCGCGTCGGCGGCGGCGAAGGTCGCGTACGAGCCGTCGCGGTAGGAGCGCTCGTGGTGCGCCGCGATGTCCGCGGCGGTCGGCAGGGGGTCGAGCGAGACCAGGCCGCAGCTGCTGCAGCGCTTGAACGTCCAGCCCTGCTTCTCGAAGAGCCGGCTCGAGTCACGGCCGCCGCACAGCTTGCAGCCCGACGAGGCCTCCTCAGGCGGCGCCTGCATGCCCACGGCGAGACCATACGCAGCGGGTACGGCCCCCGGCAACCTGGCTGCGCCGCGCGCCGCGCGGACGCCGCCTCCCTCACTCGAGGTAGCCGAGCGCGCGCAGCGACTTCTCGACACCGTCCGAGATCGCGGGGCCGCGCTCGTCCTCGGCCGTCGCGGCGAGGCGCTCGCGGAGCCGCGAGCTCTCCGCCGCGTGCGCCGCGAGCAGGCGCAGCTCGTCCTCGCGCGCCGGCTCGCGGCGCAGCATCGGCGCGGCCTCGAGCGGATCGTCCTCGAGGTCGAACAGCTCGTGGCCGTGGCTCGCGTCGAGGAACTTCCAGCGCCCGTGCCGGACGCCGCGCGCGCCCTCGGTGTGCCACGAGAAGAACAGCGGACGCTCCGCCGGCAGGTCGCCGCCCGCGAGCGCGGCAGCGAGGCTCAGGCCCTGCGCGTCGGGCAGCGGCTCGGCGCCGACCAGCTCGAGGATCGTCGGCGCGACGTCGACCAGGCTGACCGGCGCATCGACCTCGGCGCCTGCGGCGATCCCCGGCCCGCGGAGCACGAGCGGGATCGCCATCTGCTCCTGGTGTCCCGCGAAGCCGTGCTCGACCGCGCCGTGCTCGCCGAAGGCCTCGCCGTGGTCGGACAGCAGGACGACGATCGTGCGCTCGGCCAGGCCGAGGCGCCGGAGCTCCGCGAGCAGCGTCCCCACGAGGTCGTCCGCCTCACGCACCGTGCGGTCGTAGGCGTCCGCGGCCGCGCGGTGCGCCTGCGGCACGCGCTGGTCGAGCTCCTCCCAGTCCGCCGTGTCGGTGAACAGCTTCGCGTACGCCTCGCTCGCGACGTACGGCACGTGCGTCTTGTAGGTGTGCAGGAAGAGGAAGAACCTCTGCTCGCGGTTCGTGCGCAGGAACTCGATGCCGTCGGCGAAGGTCCTCGTGCCGCGCTCGCGCTCGGCGTAGGTGCGCTCGAAGAAGAGGTCGAAGCCGAACCAGAAGCCGAACGCGCCGGCGACCAGCGCATCCTCGGTGAAGGCGGCGGTGAGGAAGCCGGCGTCGGCGAGACGCTCCGTCAAGAGCCGCACCGGCGAGCTCGCCGGCAGCCGTCCGCGCTCGGGCTGCGCGTCCGGATAGAGGCTCGTGAACAGGCTCAGGTGCGCGATGTCGGTCTGCGGGAAGGTCGACATCGCGTCGCGGAAGGACGTCCCCTCGTCGATCAGCTCGGCGTCGATGACGGGCGACGTGTCGCGCGCGTAGCCGTGCCCCGACAGGCGATCGGCGCGCAGGGTGTCGAGCGAGATCAGGACGACGTTGTACGCGTCGCGCGCCGCCGCGGGCGCGAGCGGCGCGACGATGCGCGGCTGCGCCCAGACGGCCGTACGGACGTCGCTCGCGCCGGCCGACGTCGCGCGCAGGCCCACGCGGCACGGGACGCCGGCGGCGATCGGGAAGGTCGCGTCGCGCCAGCGCCCGGCGCCGTCTCCGGCGATCGTGTCGTCGAGGAGCTGCCGCGGCTCGCCGCCGGCGCAGCGCAGCGTCGCGACGAAGCGGACGGCCCGCGCGGCCGCGTCCGACGCGCCCACCCGCGCGACGCCATAGCCCAGCTCGAGCGTTGCGCCCGGCGGCGCGACGACGTCGCCGCTCTCGATCTCGCTCGGCTGCGGCTCGAGCATCAGCAGCTCGAGGTTCAGGCGGCCCTCCTTCGTCTCCTCTGGCGCGAACTCGAGCAGCGCCGACGCGGGCCGCGACGCGTC
>JBFMAS010000329.1:0-9120 GCA_040755575.1 Thermodesulfobacteriota bacterium | reverse complement strand
CCCACGCCGGGACTGCACTACGACGCGGCGTTCGTCACGCCGCACGAGCGCGACGCGCTCGTGCGCTGGCTCGAGACGCTGCACCCGATCTGGGAGGACCGCTTCACCGAGCGGCGCGCCGCGGCGACCGGCGCGCAGCGCCAGCTCCTGCGGCCGGTCTACTGGCTCGGGAGCTGGCAGTTCGCCTGCCTCGACTACTACCGGCCCCCTGCCGGCGTCAGTGAACGCTGCGTCCGTGCCGAGCCCTTCCCGCCGGTGCTCGCCCGCCTCGTGCGGCGCATCGAGACGCTGACGCGCGCGACGTTCCGCGCAGAGGACCTGCCGCCGCGCTGGCGGCTCAACACGTGCCTCGTCAACCTCTACGGCAGCGTGCTGCGCGACGGGAAGGCGGTGGACACGGCGCGCGTCGGTGAGCACCGCGACTTCGAGCCGGGACCGGTCGCGTCGATCTCGCTCGGCGAGCGCGCGCTGTTCCAGTTCGTCACGCGCGGTCGCCGCGGCGAGCCGTCGTCGGTCGTGCACCAGCAGTGGCTCGGCGACGGCTCGCTGCTCGTCTTCGGCGGCGAGACCTGGAAGGACCGCACCCTGCACCGCGTGCAGCGCGTCGACCGGCGCGCTGGCGCGCGCTTCTCCTTCCCGGTCGAGGGCTTCGCGACGCGGCGCGTGAACTTCACGCTGCGCTTCGTGCCCGAGGAGCACTTCGTGCCGTTCGCGCGGCTCGCGCCCCAGACGCGCGACGACGTGCGCCGCTACGTCCAGGAGCTCGCGCGGCACTCGCCGTTCTTCCGCCGCGAGCTCGAGCGCGAGCGACGCTCCGGCCGAGCGAGCGCGCGGCGTCAGTCCTCGTCGAACACGTCCTCGACGACGACCTCGAGCTCGGGCAGCAGCGGCGACGCGACGCGGCCGGACGTGAACGTCGTGCCCTCGTCGTAGCGGCCGCCGACGAGGGCGAAGACGGTGATCTCGCGCAGTACCGGATCGACGATCCAGTACTCGTCGACGCCGCACCGCTGGTAGATCTCCTTCTTCTCGACGCGATCGCGGTGCACCGACGAGCGCGACATGATCTCGATCGCGAGGTTCGGGACGATGCGGATGAAGCGTCCGAGCTGCGGGGCCGGTCCGGCGGCGAAGCGCTCGCGGGAGATGAACGACACGTCGGGCTCGAGCGTGTCGCCGGACGGCAGGTCGTAGCCGGCGCTCGAGCCCTGCGCGCGACCAGCCTTCGTCCGCTCGCAATACAGCTGCAGCCGAGCTGCGAGCTTCACCTCGATCTCGCTGTGCGGCCAACCCGCTGGCGGGCTCATGACGATGCGCCCGCCGATGAGCTCGTAGTGGTTGCGATCCCTCGCTGGTCGCTCCTGGATCCACTGGAAGAACTGCTCCTGGGTGAAGCGCTCTTCCGAACGGAACGACGTCTCCGAAGCCATCGTGGCCAGCATCGTACTCCTCCCCACATGGGAGCGGAAGTACGGGGCGGGGGCGTCGCCCCACCATGGCAGGGCCGACAAAGATTCGCTCAGCAGGAGTGAATCCTGCGCAGCAGCTCCGGCAGCAGGTCGCTCTCGTGCACGCGCTCCTGCGTCGTCTTGTCGCGGTCGCGCAGCGTCACCGTGCCGTCCTCGATCGTCTGGTGGTCGATGGTCACGCCGAACGGCGTGCCGATCTCGTCCTGACGCCGGTAGCGCCGCCCGATCGAGCCAGCCTGGTCGTACTGCACCGGGAAGTGCGGGCGCAGCCTGGCGTAGATCTCCTGCGCCTTCTCCGGGTGCCCGCCCTTGCGCAGCAGCGGGAACACCGCGGCCTTGACCGGCGCGAGCCGGGGATGCAGGCGCAGCACGACGCGCGTCTCGCCCTCGACCTCGTCCTCGTCGTACGCGTCGACCAGGAAGGCGAGCGTCGCACGGTCGGCGCCGGCGGCCGGCTCGATGACGTACGGCACGAAGCGCTCGCGCGTCTCGTCGTCGAAGTACGACAGGTCCCTGCCGCTCCATTCCGCGTGCTGCTTCAGATCGAAGTCGCCGCGGTTCGCGATGCCCTCGAGCTCCGACCAGCCGAAGGGAAACTTGTACTCGACGTCGGCGCAGCCCTTCGCGTAGTGCGCGAGCTCGTCCGAGGCGTGCTCGCGCAGGCGCAGGTTCTCCGGCTTGATGCCGAGACGCAGGTACCAGTCGAAGCGCTCCTTCTTCCAGTACTCGTACCAGTGCGCGTCCTCGCCCGGCTTGACGAAGTACTCCATCTCCATCTGCTCGAACTCGCGCGTGCGGAACAGGAAGTTGCCGGGCGTGATCTCGTTGCGGAACGACTTGCCGGCCTGCGCGATGCCGAACGGCAGCTTCTTGCGCGCGGTGTCGAGCACGTTGGCGAAGTTGACGAACATGCCCTGCGCGGTCTCGGGACGCAGGAAGACGACGTTCGCGTCCTCCTCGACCGGGCCCATGAAGGTCTTGAACATCAGGTTGAACTGGCGCGCCTCGGTGAGCTCGCCGTCGCACTCGCCGGGGTGGCGCGTCGGCATGACGCCGCCGTTGGCCTCCGCGAGGTGATCGGCGCGAAAGCGCATCTTGCACCTCTTGCAGTCGACGAGCGGGTCGGTGAAGCCGGCGACGTGGCCCGACGCTTCCCAGACGCGCGGGTGCATGAGGATCGAGCAGTCGAGGCCGACGACGTCGCCGCGCGCCCACACCATCTCGCGCCACCACGCTTCCTTGACGTTGCGCTTGAGCTCGACGCCGACCGGGCCGTAGTCCCAGCAGCTCGCGAGACCGCCGTAGATCTCGCTCGACTGGAACACCAGGCCGCGGCGCTTGGCGAGCGCGACGATGCGCTCCATCAGCCCCGCTTCGGAAGCCGGTGTCGCCGCGGGCGACGCGTTCGATGCCTGCGTCATGACGGGTGAGCTCCTCGGATCAGAGGCGCGCGGTCCGGACGTGCGCCTGCCGTGCCGTCCGCGCGCGCCGGCGCGAAACCTTCACGAGCTAGCACGCGCCCCGGAGGGTGGCCAGGGAGCCCGCGCGAGCGTCGACCAGAGCGACCCCGTCCCGTCCTCAGGCGCTCGCCACACGCCGATGCGGTCGCCGAGCACCGCGCCGAGATAGACCACCGCCCCGACCTGCTGTGCCGCCGACACCGCGCCGACCACGTCGCCGCCGTGCGACAGGACGTCGTCGACGCGCAGCGTCTTCGGGTCGATCTCGAGCAGCAGCCACGGCGCGCGGCACGCGCCGCCGGTGAGGCACGCGAGGAACGCCAGACTCGAGGTGTGGCTCGCGAGGTACAGGGTGCCGCGCGTCGTCCAGCTCAGGTTGTCCGGACCGCCCGGTACCCGACCTCGCTGCGGTCGCTGCCGTCGAGGCGGATCCGTACGAGCCGGCTCGCGCCGGTCTCGGCGTAGAAGAGCGTCTCGCCGTCGAACGAGAGCGCGACGCCGTTCGCCGCGCTGGCCCCGGTGTTCGGGACGTGGGCCCAGCCGCCGTCCCGGCGCCAGCGGATCACGTCCCCGGTGCGCATGCCGAGGCCGATCTTGACGTTGCCCCAGACCGAGTCGACCGCCGGCAGGTAGTTGCTCACGACGATGCTGCCGTCGGGACCGACCGCGACGTCGTTGCCCGCGGCGCCGTCCGGCAGCACGATGCAGCCGCGCCAGGCGAGCGTCGCCGCGCCGCCGCTGCCGCGGATCGAGAACATCTCGATCGACTCGCGGCCGCCGTGGTTGACGACGTAGAGGTCGTTCCTCGCGTCGACGAAGATGCCGTGCGGGTGGAAGAGCGCCGGATCGGGCGCGGCGCAGCCCGTCTCGCCGAGCGAGCCGTCGGCCTCGACGACGGCGTCGGGCGACGGCCACAGCGCGCGCGGCGCGTCGGCACCGGGCGTGAGGCCGGCGAGCGAGCCGCCGCGGCCGAGCATGCGGAACTGGCTCACCACGAGCAGCTCCGAGGCGGCGGAGTAGGCGACGTCCTCGGGGTTGTCGAAGCCGCAGACGCTGCCGAGCGGCTGCGCCTGGTTGCACGGGCCGCGCGGCGCGGACGCGCACGCCGCGAGGGCCGCCGCGAGCAGCGCCGCGAGCAGCGGCCGCACGACGGCGTCCCCGGGCGGCGGCATGCACCCCGTATCGACCGGCCGCCGGCGCTCCGCAAGCCCGGTCGCGCCGCCGGGTCGGCTCAGTGCCTGCCGGCGAGCACGGCGCGGACGAGGCGGCGCACGTCCTCGCTCGCGAACGGGCCGAGGAGCTGCGCCTTCTCGGCGTCCCGGCGCAGCCCTTCGTGGTCGATCTGCGCGGGCAGCAGCAGCAGGAGCGGCAGGTCGCTGGTCTCCGGCTGCCGGCGGAGCTGCGCCGCCAGACCGAGCCCCTGCCCCTGCGGCAGCGCGAGATCGATGACGACCGCGTCGGGCCGGCGCACGATGTCGAGCAGGTCGAGCGCCTGCCGGGTGTCGCACGCGACCGAGCCCGCCGCATCGACCTCCTGCAGCGCCTGACGAAGGCCGGCCAGCTCGCGAAGCTGCGCGCTCACCAGCACGATGCCGCCGAGCTTGCGCCCGGCACCGCGCTGGACCTGCTCGACGCAACGTTGCGGATCGATCGGCCTGCGCAGCAGGCCGCACCAGCCGAGCTCGAAGCCGCTGCCCTCGGCGGTCGCGCCGTAGACGATCCAGCGGTGCGCCGCCCACAGCGCCGGGTCGCCGTCGAGCGCGCGAGCGAGCGCCGGATCGAGCAGATTGACGGCCGCGATCGTCGTCGTCGCGCGCGGCGCCTCGCCCTCGCCGCACCAGTACGCGGCGCCGCACGTCTCGGTCGTCTCGCGGGTCAGCTCGCACGCCTCACGCGCCGAGTCGACGTGCAGCACCGCGTGCGCGAGCCCAGGGTCCTCGTCGAGCGACACGACCTGCTGCGCGACGTCGCCGAGGTCGACCTCCTCGGCGGAACCGTCCGGCATCGTGCCGTGCTCGGCGTCGCCGCCTTCGAGCGCCGCGGCGGCGGCCGCGGCGATGTCGCCGAGCTGCTCGTCACCGTTCTCCGGCAGCTCGAGGGAGGGTGCCTCGGCCTCCTCGTCGCCCGCCTCCGCGCCTTCCCAGCTCGTCGCGCCGTTGCTCGGCGTCGCGCTCGCCGTGGGGCGCACCTCCTCGATCCGGCTCATCAGGACGGCGACCTCGTGCTCGAGCTCGGCGACGCGCTGCTCGCGCTCGTCGATCGTGCGCGCCTGGATCGCGCACAGCTCCTCGAGCTCGCGGACGCGGTCCCCCTTGGGCGACGCCCCCGCGAGCTGCGCCTCGAGCTCGGCGATCCGGGCGCGCGAGCTCTCGACCTCGGCGCGCAGCGCGGCGTCGGCGCTCGACACGCGCTCCTGCATGACGCGCTCCGCCTCGCGCGCCTCGTCGAGCCGCGCCGTCAGCTCCTCGATCTCGAACAGATAACGCTCGACGTCGCTCGGCGCAGCGGTCGGCTCCTCGGCACGCGCCGGCTGCGCCGGTCGCCCGCGTCCGGGCGCGAGCAGCAGGCCCAGCAGCCGGAAGGCCACCGCGAGCGAGCGCAGCAGCGTCGCATTGAGACGCCCCGCGCGCGCGCCGAGCACCAGCACGCCGACCGGGGTCGCGTGGTCGAAGAGCGGCACGATCGCAGCGCCCTCGATCTCGGGGCTGCCGTCACGCAGCGCCGGCATCAGAGGCTCGCGCGTCGAGCGGTCGAGCAGAAGCACGCGGCGCTCGGCGAGCGCGCGCTGTGCCAGCGAGCCGCCGATGCTCTCGAGGTGGGCCGGCGTCGTCTCGAGCAGCTCGCGCGCGTGGTCCGGCACGCCGCGCGCGGCGACGCACTGCGGACCACTCGCCGGGTCGAGCAGCACGATCGCACCGGCCGGCAGCTCGAGCCCGGTGAGGGCCACCGCGAGCAGCGCGTCGGCGCGCGCGGCGGGTGCGTCGGCGGACGCCTCGCTCCGTGCGTCGGCGGAGATCAGCTCGCGCAGCAGGCGCGTCGAGAGGAAGCTCGCGGACTCCTTCTGGATCGCGGGATCGGACTCTCTCGCACGTGCTTCCTGCTCGACCGGATGCACTTCCCTCGTGCCGGCTTCTGCGATCAATCCGCTTCCCTCCGTGCGCACGGCCCCCGGTCCGCACATCGGCCGTCGGACGCGCCGACTTGATGCGCGCATCCGCAAGCTCAAGTTCCATCTCCGCACCGTCGAAGCGAGAGCAGGCGCTGGGATCGTTGCGGGGACGGGGCATGGTGGCTGGAGAGACCGCGAGGGGATCCTTCGAGGGCGAGCGAAACGGCATCCGCCTGATGCTCGTCCGCACGCACGGCTGTCGCATCTGCGTTGCGCTGGACGCCGTCGAAGGCATCTTCGAGCAGCACGGCGCAGCCGATGGCGCGACGTTCACCCTCGCGCACGGCGCGACGATTCCGCTCGTCGACTGGGCGACCGTCACCGGCGTACCCGCCGAGCGACCCGCCGACGAGACCCAGGTGATGGTGCTGCGGAGCGCGACGGGACTCGTCGGCCTGCGCATCGGCGCGTGCCTGGGCGTCCGCTCGGTGTCGCTCGCGCGGACGCCGCCCATGCCGACGCGGCTCACCGACGCGGCCGGCAGCCCGCTGTGCTTCCTCCTGATGCTCGACGGCCGGCCGCACCTGATGCTCGAGCCGCGCGGCCTGCTCACCCGCATCGGGGCGGCCGGCGCAGCGAACGGCGAGGCGCGAGACGGGCTCGGCGTCGCCGACGAAAGGCCGGCATGAGCACATCGCGCGTCCTCGTCGTCGACGACAGCTTGACGATCCGTCGCGCGCTCGAGCTGATCCTGAAGCCGCTCGGCTACGAGCTCGACTTCGCGGCGGACGGCGGGCAAGCCCTCGAGCGGGCGACGTCGTTCACGCCCGACCTCATCCTGCTCGACTACGTGCTGCCCGACATGCGCGCGCCGGACGTCTGCGCGGCGCTCGCGGCGACGCCAGCGACGGCGTTCACGCCGATCATCCTGGTGTCGGCGAAGGGCGCGTCGATCCGCCAGGCGTACCAGGACGCGCAGAACGTCGTCAGCTACATCACCAAGCCGTTCAAGCCGCAGGTGGTGGCATCGGTGGTGGAGAACGCGCTCGCGCGCGGCCGCTCGGCGAGCGGCGCCGCGCCGGAGTCGAGCCGGGCCGCCGTGCCGCGCAGCGCCGTCCACACCCGCGACGCCGACGAGCGGCCCGCGCGCGGCGGCGAGCCGAGCGCGTCCGTCGCCCCGCCGGCGAGCGTCGAGCAGGCGTTCGCCGCGCTGCTCGCGCAGCTCGAGGGCGCGATCTGCGAGGACGCGGCGACGCGCGGGACGACGCGCGGCGCGCCGCTGCCCGGGGTCAGCCCCCGGCTGCGCAGCGCCGCCGAGCGCCTGAACGACGTCGCGCAGCACCTGAGCGGCGAGTCGGTGGTCCCGTACCGCCTCCGCTCGGACGGCTCGTTCGCCAACGTCGCGGCGACGCTGCTCGAGGCGCACCGCTACCTCTGCGAGGCGGCGATCCTGCTCGCGGCGACCGGCGCCCCGAGCGCGGTGCTGCCGCGCGCACCCGAGGTGCTGGTCGTGTGCCCCGAGCGCCACGTGCTCGCCGGCGAGATCGCGGAGGCGGTACGCGGCCGCGACCTGGTCCCGCTCGCGATCGGCGAGGACTTCGCCCAGCTGCCGCATCTCGTCCGCCTGCTCGCGCCGCGCGTCGTGGTCGGCGTGCTGCGCGTCGACGAGGCGGCCGACGCGGCGGTGCACGCGAGCCTCGCGCTCGACGCGCCGCAAACGCGGTTCGTCGCCCTCGGCGGCGATCCCGGCGGCGTCGACCCGCGCTTCGCAGGCCGCGTCGACGGCGTCGAGGGGCTGCTCGAGCTGCTCCGCGAGGTCGCGCACGAGGCGCAGCGCGAGGCGGGAGCCGCGCCGGACATCGACCTCGAGGTGGTCGCGATATGAGCCGTCGTCGCTCGGACGGAGGAGGGCGCTGATGGGCCATCCGGGAAAGCCCCCGTCGGCCGCGCAGCCGTCCGCGGGCGCCGCGGCGACGCCGCGCAGCGACTACTGCATATTTTTGCGCGACGGGCACCGCTTCGCGCTGTCGACGCGCATCGCCAAGGAGGTGCTCGAGGCGCGGCCGTTCACGCCCGTGCCGTCCGCGCCGCCCGAGCTGCTGGGCGCGTTCAACCTCCGCGGCGAGGTCATCCCGCTGGTCAACCTCGACTCCTTCCTCGAGGTGGACGGCCGTCCGGCGGGACGGGGCGACACGCTGCTGCTGCTGAGCCACGGCGACATCGTCCTGGCCGGCGTGGTGGATCAGGTCGTGATCATCAAGCACGTGTCGCCGTGGGAGATCCGGCGCGCGAAGCTCGATCCGGCGATCCGCAATCCGCTCGTGCGCGGCGTGGTGGGACGCGACGACGAGCAGGCTCTGGTGCTCGACGGCGAGAAGCTGCTCGCCGTCGTGGTCGACAAGATCGCCGCGGGCTTGCGCGGCAGAACGAAGACATCGGCGAGCTCGATGTACGCGGCTCCGGGGGGGAGCCCGCGCGTGCAGGCGCCTGCACAGGGCGACGAGGGATCGGGTGGCAGCCGACAGGCGGGTGCAGGCGAGGGTGCGTCGACCGGCGCGGGCCATCCGGATGGATCGCCGCCCGGGGCGGAGCTTCCCGCTGGGGGGAGGTAGCAGGTGATGCAGGCGCAAACGCGAGCTCTCGCCGCGGCCGGACCGCGGCTGTCGACGGCGACGCGGAGCCAGACGGGCGATCCCGGCCGTGCCGGCGCGCTGCGCCTCGCCATGCTGGCCATGCTGGTGGCGCTCGGTGCGGGCGCGATCGCGCTCCTTGCGACCCGGCAGATGCTCCTCAACGCGACGCTGTCGCAGCTCGAGACGGTCCGTGCCGCGGTCGCCGCCGACGTCGACCGCTTCACCCGCTCCCTCGGCGGTGCGACCGTCGAGCTCGCGGCGGACCCGAGGCTCGCGTCCTACCTGCGCGACGTGCGTGACGCCCAGCGCCGCACGGCGCCGAGCCGCCCGCGCGGCAACGACGAGCCCGCCGCGGCGCGCCCGCCGCGCTGGCTCTCCGCCACCTCGCAGCGCAACGGCTGGACCGAGGTCCTGCTCGTCGACGACGCGGCGGACCGCGTCGCCTACGC
>JBFMAS010000328.1:0-10763 GCA_040755575.1 Thermodesulfobacteriota bacterium | reverse complement strand
CGCCCCGCTGCGCCGGCAGCGGCGGCACCAGCGCGAGCCACGCCACGACCCACACGAAGCCGAGCGCCGCGCAGCCGTAGAAGACGTACGACCACGGATAGATCGTCACGAGCCAGGCGATCAGCGGCGAGGCGAGCAGCGGCCCGACCTGGGTGCCCGCGAAGCAGATGCCCTGCGCGCGCGCGAGCTCGCCCGGCGCGAACGCACGCGTGTTGATCGCGGTCTGCCCGGGGTTGTTGACCGATTCGAACATGCCGAGCAGGAAGCGCACCGCGATCAGCGCGCCGAACGAGGCGAAGAGCGGCGGCGTGAGCGCCGTCGCGAGCGACCACGCGAAGCACATCGCGGCGAGGATCGCGACGCCGCCGAAGCGGTCGATGAGCAGCCCCGCCGGGAGCTGACCGGCGGCATAGCCGAGGAGCGTCGCCGACATCACCGTGCCGAGCGTCGCCTTCTCCCAGCCGAGGTCCGCGAGGATGACCGGCGCGACGATCGTGATGTTCACCCGATCGACGTAGTTGATCAGGTTCATCGAAAAGAGCAGCGCGAGCAGGCGGCCGCGATCGTCCCGGGCGGGCTGCGGCGCGGCCGCCGCATCCGGTTCGCGTGCGACGACCGGCTCAGGCAACGCGCGCTCCGGCGCGCGCGGCCGCGTGCGGCGACGGTGCGCGACGGCGGCGGCGCAGCCATCCGCGCAGGTGCAGCCAGCCAACCGACGCCAGCAGGTGGACGAAGCCCAGCACTCCCAGCACGACGGCGCCCACCGTGCGGCGCACGAGCCAGAACGACGAGCGCGCGAGGCCCACCTCGCCGTCGCCGCCCGAGAAATGGCGCGTGACGTCGGTCAAGCGAAAGACGTTCACCGGAAAGTAGTCGAGTCGGTCGTTGAAGGCGATGAGATGGCGCGTGCGCAGGAGGAAAGGCAGCAGGCGCAGCTCGGTCGTGGCCGCGCCGGCGAGCTGCAGGACGACGACGTCGAAGCGCCGGCGTCGCAGCCGCGCGAGCAGCTCGTAGCGCTCCTCCCAGCGCGCGACCTCGAGCTCGTCGACGGCAAGCGAGCGGGCCCCGCCGGCGTCCGCCTCGCGCACGACCAGCTTCACCGCGCAGCCGGGGAACAGACCCCGCAGCTCGCCGGTGATCCTCTCGAGCAGCGCGGCGTCGCCGGTCTGGACGAGCAGGACGTCGCGCACGCGGTCGTAGCGCAGCGGGCGCAGGAAGGTGAGCGGACTGCTCATTCGCGCCCCCGCGCCGCCCACACGGGCGACGCGCCGTTCGGGGCGGTGCCGCCGACCGCCCCCGCGTCGGACGCGTCCGCAGCGTCCGACGGTCCGCGGCGCTCGGCGGCGGCGGCGCGCCCGTCGTCCGCGAAGCCGTACGCCGCCAGCAGGCGCTGCGCGATCGCCGGCCAGTCGTACGTGCGCTCGACGAAGCGCCGGGCGCTGCGCGCGATCGCGCGGCGCCGCGCGGGGTCGGCGAGCAGCGCGCAGACGCCGTCGGCGAGCGCCCGCGCGTCGTCACCGATCACGATCTCGCCCGCGGACGCGCCGAGGCCCTCGGCGCCGATCGTCGTCGACACCACGGGGCAGCCGCTCGCCATCGCCTCGAGGATCTTGAGCCTCGTCCCCGAGCCGCGCTGGATCGGCGCGACGAACACGGTCGCGCGCCGGTAGTGCACCGCGGTCTCGGGCACCATGCCGGTGACCTCGATCCGCGGGTCGCTCGCCGCGAGCGTCTCCAGCGCCTGCGGCGGGTAGGCGCCGACGACGCGGAAGACCGCGTCCGGGACGCGCTCGCGCACGAGCGGCAGCACCTCGCGCGCGAACCACAGCACGGCCTCGACGTTCGGCTCGTGACGGAAGAAGCCGACGAACAGCACCGTCGCCGGCTCCTCCGAGCCGTCCTCGCGCGGCGGGAAGTCGCGGCAGGAGACGCCGTTCGGGATGGTCACCAGCGGCTCCGGGTCGACGAAGCGCGCCAGCACCGCACGGTCTTCCTCGCTCATCGTCAAGACCAGGTCGGCGCTCTCGACGGCGCGCACCTCGTGGCGCAGCGTGCGCAGGCCGTCGTACCACAGCGCGAGGCGTCGCAGCGTCGAGCCCGCCGTCGCGCGGGCGCGCGCCTGCGCGACGAACGTGACGTCGTGCTCGACGAGCACGCGCAGCAGCCCAGGGCACGGCGGCGGCAGGTAGTGCGCCATGTGCGTGTACTCGACCTGCACGACGTCGAAGCGGCGCCGGTCGAGCCACCACTCGATGTGCTCGCGCATCGCTTGCGAGTGGAAGCCGCGCGTCTTGCTCGGCTCGAGCCAGCCGCCCGATCCCTGCACGTCGCGCGGCAGCAGCACGACGTCGCGGCACAGGTCGCGCAGCAGCGCGAGGTTCTCCGTGCGCCGCTCCGCGTCGGTGTCGACGAACGAGATCAGCGTCACGTCACAGCGCCCGCGGATCTCGCGGATCAGGTTGAGCATGCGCACGGCGCCGCCGTGCACCGCGGGCGCCGGGCTGTACGGCGAGACGACCAGCACCTGCGGGCGGCCCTCGCGCGCCGCGCCGGCGTGGAAGCGCGCGCGGTACGCGTGCCGGTACCGCGACAGGTGAAGGATCTCCTCGTCGCGCAGCGCGCGCGCGTGGCGCGCCTCGCCGGCGCGCGCGCGCAGCACGACGGGCACCTGGCGCACGAGGCCGGTGAACGTCGCGACCGCCGCCCGTCCGCCCGCTTCGCGGAACACCTTGACGGGCAGCAGCACGAGCCCGGCGAGGTGGCGCGCGAGCAGGCGCCGCGAGCCGAAATTCTTCCACACCAGGGCCGCGAGGTTCTTGACGAAGAAGCTGTGGATGCGCTCCTCGCTCCACAGCCGCCGGGTCGTGCCGCGGTGCTTGTGGTGCACCTTGCTCTTCGGCGCGAGCACCGACGGCCAGCCCCGCTTCCACGCGCGGTAGCCGAGGTCGACGTCCTCGATGTAGACCGGCGAGTAGACCGCCTCGTCGAAGCCGCCGAGCGCGAGGAACTTCTCCCGGTCGTACGCCGAGGCGCCGCCGCCCGCGAAGAACACGGGGTAGATCAGCTCCTCGTCGAAGCGGTCGAGGTGGAACAAGCGCACGATGCCGCGCACCAGCTCGCCGTGCACCTTGCCGGTCTCCCAGCGCGGCTTGCCGGGGTCGATGAAGTCGATCTGGCAGGAGACGCCGAACGGCTGCGGCTCGGCGGCGAAGGCGTCGAGCAGCGGCTGGACGAAGTCCGGCTCGACCACCATGTCGTTGTTGAGCAGGATCAGCGTCGGGTTCTTCGCCGCGCGCGCGCCGCGGTTGGTCGCTCCGCCGAAGCCCTCGTTGGTCGGCAGCGCGATCCAGCGCAGCTGCGGCGCCTCAGCCGCGCGGCGCTCGAGGCTCGCGATCGTGTCGTCGTCGCTGCCGTTGTCCACGACGATGATCTCGTCGTCGGGGTGGCCGTGACGCCGCAGGGCCTCGAGCAGCGGGGGGAGGCTCATGTCGAGGAGCGTGCGACCGTTCCAGGTCGGGATGACGATCGACACCGGCCCGTCGACCTGCGGCCGCGGTGCATCGGCGGGCAGCGCCGTCGGCTCGGGCGCGCGCCGTCGCGCGAGCAGGTCGGTGACCAGGATGCCGAGCGCGACCGCCGCCGCGAGCGGCATGCTCGCGACCGCCAGCAGCACGATGGTCAGCAGGACCAGGCCGCGCTTCACCAGCCGCGCGAGCCCGAGCAGGCCACGGGACAGGCTCTCGACCGTGGCCAGCAGCAGCGCGCCCCCGCCGAGCTGGTTCCGCAGCTCGTCGCGCGCCGCCCGCTGCGCCTCCGCCCGGATGCGCGCCTCGAGTGCGGCGGCGAGCGCGTCCGCCTTCTGCTGGGCGGCCGCCGCCTGCGCCGTCACGCGGGCGAGGTCCGCGCGCAGGCGCGCGACGTCGGCCGCCGGCTCCGTCGCGGCGACCGGCGTCGCGGGCTCGAGACGCGGCGCCGCCGTACCGTCGACCAGCGGGACGGTGGTGTTGTGCGAGAACAGGAAGTCCTCGGGTGTGGTCGGCACCTCCTCCGCGACGCCGCCGACCAGGTAGCGCGCGATGAACGCGACGTCGTCGCCGGCGAGGCGCTCGCCGGGCGGCGGAGCGCAGCGCCAGACGCACACCCTGCCCGTCGGAGCCGGCGCTCCACCGGCGTCGCCGGCGAGCGCGTCGGCCGTCGTCAAGCTCAAACGAAACTCGAGCTCCCGCCCGCGGGAGCCGGCGAGCGGCCGGAACTCGAAGCGCTGCCAGTCGCAATGCGGGATCTGCGCCGCGGGGACCAGCACCCGCACGGCGAGCGCCGGCTCGTCGCCCGCCCAGAAGAGCTCGAACAGCAGGTTCCCGCCGGCGACCGGCGGCTCGACCCAGAACAGCACCTCGACCTGGCACAGGCCGTCGTACGCCGCCGTGAAGCGTTGCCGCGGCGCGAAGTCCGGCCCGAGCGCCGGCGAGATGGCGCGCGCGTCGGTCACCATCTCCTCGGCGATCAGCGCCTCCTCCTTGCGCGGCAGGTCGCCGCGTCCGGTGTCGCTCGCGAACCAGGCGTCGCCGCGCCGATCCGGGGCGTGGCGCGGCGCGCGGCAGAAGTCGCGCAGCGGCGCGACGACGCGCGACCACGCGAGCGCCTCGCGAGCCGCGGCCAGGCGCGCGCTGCGCGCCCCCGCGTCCGGCGCGTCGAGCAGCGACTCGATCGCGCTCGCCACCGCTGCCGGGTCGTCCGGCGGCACGACGCGCCCCAGGTCCTCGCGCTCGACCCGCGCGGCGAGCTCGTCGCCGACCGTCACCACCATCGGCACGCCGCACCAGATGTAGTCGAGCACGCGCGTGCGGAACGCGAACTCGGACTCGACGCCCGAGCGGTGCAGGCTCACGCCGACGTCGCTCTCCAGCAGCCAGCGGTGGCGCTCGGCGTACGGCACCCAGTCGACGAAGCTCACCGCCCCGTCGTCGAGTCCCAGCTCGGCAGCGAGCTCGCGCGCGCGGCGCGCGATCGCCATCTCGCCGATCTCCGGGTTCGGATGGCGCGTGCCGAGGATCAGCGTCTTGACGTCGGGGCGACGCTCGCGCAGCAGCGCCATCGCGCGCAGCAGCGTCAGCGGGTCGACCCAGTTCCACATGCCGCCCGCCCAGGTCACCACGCGGTCGTCCGGCCCGATGCCGGGCAGCACGCCCTTCACCACCGGCTCGCCGCGCTCGGGCGGAGCGTCGGGCACGCCGAAGGGAACGATCGCGAGCAGCCGGCGCAGCTCCGGATCGTCCTTGTAGTTGACGCGGTTGATGCGGCCCGCGGCGGCGAGCATGCCGAGCCAGAAGCTGCGCTGCGTCGCGCTCGCGCACAGGAAGAAGTCGCCCGTCTCGAGGTGATGCGCGAGCCAGCGCAGCGACAGCAGCGAGCGCCCGCGCGAGCGGTTGAAGCCGTCGCCGTAGAGGTCGAGGTTCGACAGCACGAACGGATCGTAGAGGTCGATCACGAGCGGCTTCTTGATCGCCGTCATGAGCTCGACGCGCCCCGAGACGACGACCACCTCGGCCGCCTGCGTGAGCCGCGCGAGCGGCGCGCCTTCGCCGATGGTCCCGAGGCGCAGGCGCTCGTTCGCCGCGAGCTCGCTGCCCTCGGGTGCGGCCAGCGTCACGTCGAGGCCGCTCGCCGCGAGCGCGCGGGCGAGCTCGAGCGTGCGGATGGCCGATCCCGCCATGCGCGCGCCTACCCTGTCCCAGCTGATGACGAGGACGCTCAAAGGACGTCCCGCCCGAAGGTGCGGAAGGCGAGCGTGCGGCCAGGCAGCTCCTCGCCTCCGATGCGCAGGCCGCCGAGCGGCGACGGCGCGTGCCAGAGCAGGATCTCGTTGCCGTCGCGCGCGTCCGGCGCGCTGGCCCGCAGGACGAACGTACGTCCGCCGGAGTCCGCGGCCGGCGTGTCGAGCGACACGGAGACGAACGAGCGGTCGACGAGCTTCGCGGCCGCGAGCTCGCGCCGGCCGCGCACGACGCCCTGGTCGTCGAGGATCTCGAGGACGACCCGGTGCTGGTTGCGCCGTGCGTAGGTGCCGACCATCACGTCGACGCGGCGCAGCCCGTCCGCGCGGCAGACGAAAGCTTGCTCGACCTCGCGGCCGGGCCCGAGCGGGCCGCCCGACTCGGCTTCGAGCTGGTACGCGTCGTAGCCGGCCGCCGCGGGCTCGAGCGCGACCGACGAGCCGCCGCCGGCCTCCATCGCGATCGGCGACGGAGCCGGGCCCTCGCGACACGGGCCGCGCGCCGCGATCTCGTCGAGGATCGCGAGCAGGTCGCCCTCCTGCACGAGCGGGCTGTAGCGGCGATAGACGTCGCGTCGCGCGCTGCGCCCGAACGTCGCACGCAGCTCGTGCGCGAGCACGAGGCGCTCGAGAGCCCGCTCCCACTCGTCCTCGTCGCGGGCGAGCAGCCCGGCACCACCGTCGAGCGCGATGCGAAAGGCGTCGCTCGGGCTCGCGACCGTCGGCACCTGCACCGCGCCCGCTTCGAGGTACTTGACCTCGCTCTTCGCCTGGTTGAAGGGGTTCGGCAGCTCGAGCGGCGCGAGGTTGACGTCGAGGCGCGCGACGCGCTCGGCGAGGTCGCTCCAGGCGACGAACGGCCAGCGCTCGATCCGCTCCGCGAACGCCTCCAGCGATTCCGGAACGCGCACCGGCCCCCCGACGGCGAGCGAGACGTGCGGCAGGCGCTCCATCAGGCGCGCGAGCGGAGCCGCGATCGCGGCGAGGTCGCGGTCGTGCGTGTCGGTGCCGGAAAGGAAGCCGAGCCGGACGGGGCGCGGGCCGCTGCCGTTGGTCGGCGCATGGAAGCGCGTCGCGAGCGCGGCGCCGCGTGCGCGCTCGGCGCACGCGAGCAGCGCGCTGCCGACGCCGTTGCGGTGCAGGAAGGCGGTCGCGCCGACCTCGGTCGCCGCGCGGACCAGCTCCTCGGTGCTGCCGAGGAAGTAGTCGGCCGCGGCGAAGCTGCGCGCGTACGCCTCGACGCTCTGCCGGAAGCCGGCCGCGATCTCCGGGCGCGCGTGCTCGAGGGCCGCGGCGTCGCCGAGCGCGTCGGCACGGAACACCAGGTCGTCGATCGAGAACACGACCGGCACGCGCCGCCGCCGCGCCTCGGCCACGACCGCCGCGACGCTGACGCTGTAGGGCGCGCGGAACAGCACGATCAGGTCCGCGTGGCGCGCGGCGGCGAGCGCGCGCTCGTCCGAGTGGTAGAGCGCGGCGCTCTCGACGCCGGCGCCGGCGAGCTGCTCGGCGAGGTGCCAGACGCGGTAGCGCAGCGGCGCACCGTCGATGCCCGTCAAGAACAGGACGCGCTTGCCGGCGCCGAAGCGCGGCGGGCTCGCCGCGCGCGCGACGTCCCGCCGCGCCGGCTCGCTGCCCCCGTCACGGCGACCGCCGGGCGAGAGCTCCTCCCCGGCGCGTGGCTCGACGGCGTCCTCGGTCGGCCGCAGCGACAGCAGCGAGCGCAGGTCGAGCAGGCGGCGCAGCACGCGGCGCGCGCCGAAGTCGTCGCGCTCGCGCGCCGCGTGCGCCGAGCGCCGCTCCCGCATGGCGCTGACGACGTACCCGTAGAGGCGCTCGGCGTCGGCCGCCTGCTCGTCCGGCGTCGCGAGCCGCGGGCGGGGCGCCGACGCGAGGCGCCGCAAGAGCTCCGGGTCCCGCTGCAGGCGGACCAGCGCCGCGGCGAGCGCCGCCGGCACCCCGGAGGGCACGACGAGCCCGTTCTCGCCGTCGCGCACGACCTCCTCGGGGCCGCCGCAGTCGCTGGTGACGACCGGAACGCCGCGGATCAGCGCCTCGCGCGCGACCAGCGAGAACGACTCGCGCATGAGCGAGGGCAGCACGAGGACGTCCGCGTCGGCGAGCACGTGGTCGAGCGCGGCGGCCGCGAACGGCGGATGGCACACGAGCCGACCGCCGAGACGTCCCGCGAAGCGCGCCGTCTCCTCCTCGCGCACGGCGTACGCGTGCACGACGACGCCGTCCGGCAGCGTGCACGCCGCCTCGAGCAGCACGTCGAGCCCCTTCTCGCGATTGCCCGCGCCGCCGATGAAGACGGCACGCAGCGGGCCGTCCCCGTCGCGCGCCGTGCCCCGCCCCGCGAGCTCGCCGGGCGGCGGCGTGCCGTTCTCCTGCACGGCGATCCGCCTGCCGTCGAGGCCGTTCACGATCAGGCTGTCGCGCAGGTAGGCCGACGGCGTCAGGATCTGGTCGACGTGCTCGAGCGCCGCGAGGAGCCGCGCGCGCCGCGCCTCGAGGTCGACGCCGTCGGGCACGCCGGCGCAGCCGCCGGGGCGCACGATCGGCGCGCACATCGTGCCGGCGGGGGACAGCCGGAACAGGCACGGGCAGAGCCACCACCAGTCGTGCATCGTCAGCACGACGGGGATGCCGGCCGCGCGCGCAGCCTCGACGACGCCGACGCCGAGCCCCTGCAGGCTGTGCGCGTGCACGACGTCGGGCCGCGTCGCGGCGAGGAACTCGGCGAACGACTCGGTCGCGACCGGGTTGTCCCAGTTCTCCGGCGACCAGGGATGGAGCGCGCCGCCGACGTTCACGCGCCAGGTGAGGAACGGCCCGACCATGTCGCGCTTGAGGGCGCCGAGCGGCTCGGCGGCGGTGGTCCGCCCGCTGAAGACCTCGACCGTGTGGCCGCGCGCGGCGAGGGCGCGCGACAGCCGGTCGCACACCAGCGTCGCCCCGCCCTGGAACTCCGGCAGGTAGAGCGCGATCGCCTGCGCGATCCTCATCGCCGTGCGGCCTCCGCGACGCGCGCCGCCCCGTCGAGACGTCCGACGAGCCTCGCACGCACGACGGCGCCGGCAGACGCGGCCCCGACGGCAGCCGGCGGCGGCGCCTCGTCGGCGAGCGCGTCGGGCCACGCGGCGAAGCCACGCAGGACCAGCGCGACGTCGAGCGCCGCGCCGTCGAGCTCGGCGGCGCCGAGCACGCCCGCGTCCGCCTCGCCGCGGCCGAGCGCGGACGTCGCACCGAACGACAGCGCGTTGCGCGCACCGGCGCCGTCGGCCTCGATCTCGAGCGAGTAGACGCGGCCGCGCGAGTCGCGCTCGGGACGCGACAGCTCGAGCGCGAGCCAGGAGCGATCCGGCGCCTCGCGCGCCTCGACGATCGTCGCGGCGACGAGCACGCCGTCGCCGCGCCGCAGCGCGAGCCGCAGCCGATGGTCGACGGGCTGCCGGTAGCTCACCGTGTGCACGTCGACGCGGACGAGCCCCGCCGCCGCGGCGCGGAAGCGCTGCACGAGCCGGCTCCGGTCGCCGAGCGGCGGCGACGTCGCCTCGACCGCGGCGACCGGAAACGCCGGACAGGCGTCCGCCTCGAGCGCGACGCGGGCGGGCGGTTCGGCGTCGAACGCGGCGGCGTCCGCCGGCGGGCGCCTCGCGGGGCGCGTGCGGCGGCGGGCGTCGTCACGGATGCGCGTCAGGAGGTCGAGCAGCTCGGCCGCGCGTACGGCCTCGGACCAGCGGTGCTCGAGGTCCGCGCGCGCCGCGGCGCCGAGGCGCGCGCGCAGCATCGGATCCCGGACGAGCTCCGCGAGGGCCGTGCGCCAGTGAGGGCCGTCCGCCGCGAGCCGGCCGTTGACGCCGTCCGCGACCGCATGCCGGTACGCCGCCGACGGGCTCGCGACCGTCGGGATGCCGAGTGCCGACGCCTCGAGGTACTTGATCTCGCCCTTCGCGCCGGCGAAGCGCCGCTCGAGCGCGAGCGGCGCGAGGCAGACGTCGGCGCGCGCCATGAGGGCGGGCAGCTCGTGCCAGGAGACGAGCGGCTCGCGCTCGATCTGCGCCTCGAAGGGCTCGAGAGCCGGCGGCAGGGCGATCGGTCCGGCGAGCAGCAGGCGCAGCGAGGCGTCCGCCGCGAGAGCCCCGGCGAGGGCGGGTGCGACCGTGGCGAGGTCTGCGTCGTGCGACGGCGTGCCGCTGAAGTAGCCGAGCGTGACGCCGCCGGCGCGAGGCGGCGCCGCCGCCCGCGCGCGCCGCGCGAGCTCGAGCTCCGCCGGCGAGACCGAGTTGCGGTGCAGGCGTGCGTCCCAGCCGAGGCCGGCGGCCGCCTCGACGAGCGGCTCGGTGGGCGCGACGAAGGCGTCACAGCCCTCGAGCGTCGCGCGGTAGCGCCGCACCCCGGCCCGCCAGAGATCGCGCTCGGCCGGCGGCAGGTGGTCGAGCGGCGGCAGCCAGTCCGGCTGGTCGACGAAGATCAGATCGTCGATCGCACCGACGACCGGCACGCCGCGCGCACGCGCCCACTCCTGCGCCGCCCTCACCTCCCGCGTCACCGGGACGCGGTAGAGGAGCAGGACGTCGTGCTGCACCACCTCCTCACCGACACGCGGATCGGCGAAGTGGCGGACGGTCGACGTGCCACCGAGCGCTGCGACCTGGGCGGCGCGGTGCAGGACCTGGTAGCGGTGGCAGAAGCCGTCGATGCCGCTGACGAAGAGGACGCGCATGTCTTTCCGGAGAGCCCCCCGAGGCTGTTAGCAGAGCACCGCGGGGCGGCGAAGGCGGCTGGGAGCTCGACTCGAGAGTGGGACGTTCGCGCGCGTAGCGCGCGGCCGAGCAAGGCGAGCGCGGGAGTGGGGCCCCACGTGTACAGACCGGGCAGATAGGTAACAGGACAGACCGGGCGGATGGGTAACAGGTCGCGGCGAGGAGGACCTCGCCATGCCCTGGAAGGAGATCTGCCCGATGGACGAGCGGGGGAAGTTCAT
>JBFMAS010000327.1:0-10790 GCA_040755575.1 Thermodesulfobacteriota bacterium | reverse complement strand
ACGACCTGCTCGTTGACCGAGACGACGACCGAGCTCCGGCCGTCGAGCGTCGCCGCGGTGAACTGCGTGTAGCCGAAGATGTTGCCCGTGTGGCCGTACACCGTGCCGCAGTCGGTCTCGTAGCGGAAGATCGCGAGCCCGGCGGAGTTGCGGCCGGGGCCGGGCGGCTCCGACGAGCCGCCGGCGACGAGCTCGAGCTGCTGCGCGCGCGCCTCGCCGCCGAACAGCTCGCCGCCGGCGTACGCGCGGATGAAGCGGTTCAGCTCGAGCGGCGTCGACACGATGCCGCCCGACGCCCAGCTATAGCCGGCCGCGACGATCTCGCTCACGTCGAACGGCAGCGCCGGGTTGAAGTCGTAGCCGTGGATGTAGGGTCGCGGCATCCGGTAGCCGAACGGCAAGGTCGTCCGGCGCAGCTCGATCGGGCTCAGCACGCGCGCCGCGAGCAGGTGCTGGTACGAGCGTCCGGTCGCCGCCTCGGCCATGAGGCCGACCAGGATGTTGTCGGTGTTCGAGTACGCGTAGCGCGAGCCCGGCGTGAAGAGCAGCTCCTCGTCGGCGACGTACTCGACGAGCGCGCGCGGCGGCACGGGGTCGTGCGGGAACGCGTCGACGCGCGCGGCGAACTCGGAGCTCGACGTGAAGGACGGCACGCCGCTCGTGTGGTTCAGGAGCTGGCGCAGCGTGACGTCCTCCCAGCCGTTGCCGAGGCCGGGCAGCAGCTCGCCGATCGTGTCGTCGAGCGACAGGACACCGCGGTCGACGAGCGACAGCGCCACCGCGCCGCTGAACGCCTTGGCGACGCTCGCGATCCGCATCCGGTCGGTCGGCCGCATGCGGCGGCGGTTCGCGACGTCGCCGAGGCCCGCGCTGAACACCCGGATGCGGTTGCCGCGCTGCACGATCGCGATCGCGCCCGGCGGACCATCGGGTGCCGAGACCACGTCCTGCAGCGCGCGGTCGAGATCGGTGTCGATCAGCGAAGAGCACGCGTCGCGCGCCCCCGCGCCGACGAGCCCGATGCACAGTGCGAGTCCGATCGCCGTCGCGCGCGAGTTCGACATGGGCGGACGATCTATCCGCGCCGGCGAGACCAGACAAGAAACGACGCTACACCCGCTCCGGACCCTCGAACAGCGCGCGCTGGCGCTCCGTCCAAACGCTCATCAGCGCGGTCCGCGGGAGGCCGAGCGAGCGCAGCGCGTCCGCGATCGGATGCGTGCCGAGGATCAGGTCGGCGCCGCCGAGCGTGAAGCCGACGCCGCTCGATGACGTCGTGAAGCGCGTCCGGTGCAGCGCGCCGCCGATGTACGAGTACGTCGTCAGCGTGGTCTCGCCGAGCGTGTGGGAGCCGCCGCGCGGCACGCCGAGCGTCAGCACGTGCTTGCCGTCCATCACGAGACGGCAGGTGCGGCGCCCGCCCGCGTCCTCGAGGTCGATCTGCTCGACCGTCTTCGGGAAGCCCCAGA
Organism: Thermodesulfobacteriota bacterium; assembly: GCA_040755575.1. Lineage (GTDB taxonomy): Bacteria > Desulfobacterota > Binatia > UBA12015 > UBA12015 > DATCMB01. The sequence goes on along the minus strand of JBFMAS010000327.1, from coordinate 9,321 downwards.
TGCCCTCGCCGGCGTCGCGGGTGAAGCTCTGGTCGACGGGCAGCTTCCAGATCCACGTGGCGAGCGAGCCGCGGAAGAGCTCGATCGCGCCGCCGAGGTACGGGATGCCGAGCGCGGGCCGCTCGCCGCGGCGTCGCACGAAGAAGGCGAGCGACACCTCGTTGTAGTCGCCGAGGTCGTTGTCGCGGTAGTCGATCATCGCGATCGAGAACAGCGCCTGGCCGGGCAGCACCTCGACGACGTCGAGCTCGGGGCCGGGGAGCAGCTCGCGCGCCGCCTGCGCGGAGACCAGGTAGGTGACGGCGCCCGACGAGGCGTCGCGCACCTCGACGGGCAGCGTCACCTCGCGCCCCTGGAAGACGTAGCGCTTCGAATCGCCATGATCCGCTCGTGCCGCACCGCCGTTCATGTCTCGCCCTCTCTCGCTCGTGGCGTCAGTCGACGCCCGGCAGCCCGCCCGCGTCCTCGACCCGCTTCTGCAGGATGGCGCGCCGCTCGCGCAGCTCGCGGTGGCTGAGCGAGTCGACCCCGTCCTCGAGGCCGAGCTGCGCTCGCAGGTTGGTCGGGTCGAACGGGTTCGAGGCCGGGTCGAAGCCGATCTCGCTCAGGATGCGGGCGCCGTGCCGCATCGCGAAGTAGCCGTACACCTTGCCGACCTCGGCGAACAGGTCGATGTCGGGCGCGAGTCGCACGATCGCGCCGTCGATGAAGATCATGTTCTTGACGTAGAGCATGAGGTGCTTCGGCAGCTTGGCGCCGCGCGCGAGCAGCGCCTTCAGCACGTCCTTGATCTCGCCGATCAGCTCCTCGCCGCTCATCTTGGTCGGGTCGCGCACCGGCTTGTCGATCTTGAGGTCCTTGATCAGGCCGCGGATGTCGACGTCCTCGGGCAGCGCGCCGAGGTCGCGGAAGGCGGCGATCTGGCCCTTCACGTCGTTCACCGCGCCGGTCATCATCATGCGCAGGAAGGCGAGGCGCTGCTTGTCGTTCATGCGCCCCGTCATGCCGTAGTCGAACAGCGCGACCCGGCCGTCCTCCATGACGAACAGATTGCCGCCGTGCAGGTCGCCGTGGAAGACGCCGTAGATCATCGCGCCCTCGAGGAACGCGATCAGCAGCGAGCGCAGCACGCCCTCGGTGTCGATGCCGGCGGCACGCATGCCGTCCACGTCCTCGTACTTGAAGCCGCGCAGGCGCTCCATGACCAGCACGCGGCGGGTCACCAGCGTCGGGTGCGGGCGCGGTACGACGACGATCGTCTGCCCGGCGTCGCGCAGCACGTGCGCGATGTCGAGCATGTTCTCGGCTTCGAGGCGGAAGTCGAGCTCCTCGACGATGGTCTCCGCGAACAGCTCGACGAGCGCGGGCGGGTTGGCGAGCGCCGCGACCGGGATGCGGCCCACCAGCCAGGGCGCGATCCACGCCATCGCCTCGATGTCGAGCCGCACGAGGCGCGCGACCTGGGGCCGCTGCACCTTGACCACCACCTCCTCGCCGGTCGTAAGGACCGCGGCGTGCACCTGGGCGATCGACGCCGCGGCGAGGCACTCGGGCTCGAAGCTCGCGAACACCCCCCCGAGCGGCTGGCCGAGGTCCTCCTCGACGACCCGGCGCACCGTCGCGAAGCTCTCCGGCGGCACCTGGTCGCGGCACAGCTTGAACTCCTCGACCAGCTCGTCGGGGAAGATGCCCTGGCCCGAGGAGACGATCTGGCCGAGCTTGATGTAGGCGGGCCCGAGGCGCTCGAACGCCTTGCGCAGGCGGCGCGACAGCCCGGCGCGCGACGGAGCGCCGCCGGCGCGGTACTCGCGCAGACGCCAGCCCACGAGCGCCGTGCCCAGCACCGCTGCGGCCTCGGCGAAGCGGGCGACGGGCGGGATACGGCGTGCCCTGGTGAGCTCCGGCACCTCGGCGCGCGCCGCGGCGCGCAGCCGCTCGTTGTCCTTGCGCCAGGGCAGCCGCTCGACGTCGAGCTGCCAGGGGCCGCGCTCGCTGAAGGCGCCGAAGGCGAGGTCGGTGGCTGCGGGCTCGGGGGTGGCGTCCATGGCGCGACACTCTAGCCGACGCGCCGGGGCGGCGCAGGCGAGACGTCGGGCGCGCCGTTCCGCAGGCGGGACCTCGGTCCCGGCGATTGCCTGGCGGAGCGAACTCTTGTAGGGCGGCTGCGCCGTGGCAGACCGCAGCGAGAGCGACCTCACCGTGCATTCGCCCGCGATCGGGATCGCCGGACGGGTGATGTTCACGCTCATCTTCTTTCTCTCCGGCATCACGCACTTCACGGCGATGGGCGACTACGTCGCGCTGATGCCGCCGGCGATCCCGTTCCGCGCGTTCTGGGTGGTGATCTCCGGCGTCGTCGAGCTCGCCGGCGCCGCGATGATCGTCGCCGACCGCCGTCCGCGGCTCGGCGCCTGGCTGATCGTCGTCTTCCTCGTGCCGGTGACGATCGTCGTCCACGGCACCGCGATGGTCGCCGATCCGGACGCCCGCATGCGTGCGATCCAGCTCTCGTTCTTCCTGAAGGGCGTCGCGATGACGGGCGCGGCGCTGCTGATCACGCAGCTCGGCGTCGCGCCCTGCGTACCGGCCGCGTCAGCCCGCTGACGGCTCGAGCTTCTTGCGCTGCGCGGCGCGCGCCGCGCGGCTCTCGGCGGTGATCCACACGGCCGCCGCCTCCTGCGCCTCCGCCGGCGTCTCCCCGCGGACGCGCGCCGCGGCTTCCGCGACGAGCTGCGCCTTGGCGTGCGCGTACGCCTCGCGCGGAAACGCGCCCATGCGCCCCGCGCGGCGCAGCACGGTGGACTCGAGTGCGTCGGCGGCGAGGAGCTCGTCGACCACCCCGAGCCGGGTCGCCTGGCTCGCGGGATAGACCGCCGCCCCGAGCAGCAGCTCGCTCGCGCGCGCATGCGTCAAGCGCAGGCGCACGATCTCGAAGGCGACGCGTGGAAAGGAGGCGCCGATCGCGACCTCGTTGAGGCCGACCTTGTAGTCGCCGTCGAGCCCGAGCCGGTAGTCGCACGCGAGCGCGAGCACGAGACCGCCCGCGATCGCGTGGCCCTGCACCATGGCGATGGTCGGCTTCGGCAGGGTGAGCAGGGCGAGGTGTGTGTCGCGATAGAGCGCCTGCAGGCCGAGAGCCGCGGAGGCGTCGCGCCGCGGCGCCCGGAGGTCGAAGCCGCCGCTGAAGAAGCGGCCCGCTCCGGTGAGGATCACCGCGCGGACCGCCGCCTCGTCGCGAGCGGCGGCGAGCGCGTACCCGAGGTCGGTCAAGAGCTCCTCGTCGATCGCGTTGGCGGGCGGCCGATCGAGCGTCAGCAGGCGGACGCCGCCCTCGTGCTCCTCGCTGCGGATGGTGTTCAAGGGCACCTCCTGCCGCTTCTCTACGACGGCGCCCGCGGTGGCTCAACGAGCGGGCGGGCGTCGTGCTAGACGCTCGCTCGGATGTCCCGCGCCAACGCGACCAAGGCGCTGCGCCGGCGCTGGCGCGCGGTGCCGCGTCCCGTCGTCGGGCGCGTCCTGCCGGCCGACCTGCGCGCGCCCCGGGTCGCCGACATCGGCCGGACGCTCGAACAGGGCCTGCACGACCCGGGCTTCGCCGTGCTGCTGCGGCGCATCGACGACGCGCCGCTGCTGCCGTCCTATGCGATCGAGCCGTACTTCCGTGGCGCAGAGGCGTTCACCGCCATGCGCGGCGCGATCGCCGCGGCGCGCTCCGAGGTGCTGCTCGAGTCGTACATCTTCAAGGACGACCTCATCGGCCGGGACATGGCGCACACCCTCGCCGAGGCGGCGCGCCGCGGCGTGACGGTGCGCGTGCTCGCCGACGCCTTCGGCTCGCTCGCGACGCGCCGCGCGTTCTGGGGCGAGCTGCTCGAGCGCGGGGTCGAGGTACGGCTCTACAATCCGCTCCTGCCGAAGCTCTGGAACCAGGGGCACCGCGATCACCGCAAGATCCTGGTCGTCGACCGCGCCGTCGCCTTCACCGGCGGCATGAACGTCGGCGACGAATACGGCGCGCCGGAGGGCGGCACGGTCGACCCCTGGCGCGACACGCACCTCTCGGTCGAGGGGCCGACCGCGTGGGAGATGGCCGTGGTGTTCGCCGAGGGCTGGCAGCGGGCCGGCGGGACCCCGTTCGAGCTCCCGGCCCTCGAGCCGGCGTTCGGACCGGGCGCGCCGACGCTGGTGCTCGACTCCCGGCCGGGCCGCGGTCACGCCGAGTCGGCCGCGGTGCTCGCGGCGATCATCGGCAGCGCGCGCCGCTACGTCTGGATCACGAACTCCTACTTCGCGCCGAAGGCCGCGCTCATGGACCTGCTCGGCGACGCCGCCGGACGCGGCGTCGACGTCCGCCTGCTGCTGCCGGGCCGCAGCGACGTGCCGATCGTGCGGCACGCGGGGCACGGCTTCTTCGCGGGGCTGCTGCGCCGGGGCGTGCGCGTCTTCGAGTACGACGCGTCGATCCTGCACGCGAAGAGCCTGGTCGCCGACGACTACGTCTCCGTCGTCGGCTCGACCAACATGGACTACCGCTCGTTCCACTGGAACGCGGAGTGCAACCTCGTGCTCCTGGACCACGCGACGGCAGCCAGGCTGCGCGCCGCCTTTCATGCCGACCTCGAGCGGTCGCGCGAGATCGTTCTGCCCGGGTGGCGCCGGCGCCGGCTGCTGCACCGCGTGGGCGACGGCCTCGCGCGATGCTTGACGCCGCTGCTCTGACGCGCCGCGCGCGCGCGTCCGCTCAGAGCTGGTCCGGGTGCTCGAGCAGCTCTCTCAGCCGCTCGAGCGCGCGCGCCGCATAGAAGCCGTCCTCGGTGCGCTCGTCGAAGGTGTACTTGAGCGCGAACACCTCGCGCGAGGTCACGCTGCCGTCCTCGGCCACGAAGGGTGCTCGTTGCACGCGGCCCATGGTGACGAAGATCGGCGTCGTGCCGTGCTCGAAGAGGTGGTGGTAGGCAGCGTCGAGGCCGACGCTGCCGAGGTTCGCGACGAACGCCGAGGCGTACAGCGGGTCGTTCTCGATCATCGGCCGGGGCAGCAGGCCGGCCGCGTCGAGGCGGCGGCCGAGGCGCACGAGCGCGCGGCGCGCGAAGCCGGGCAGGCGCAGGATCTGGTGCACCTCGCGGTCGCTCGCCGACTCGCGTCCCGCGCGGCCCTCGTCGAGCACCTCGTAGATCCGGTCGACCATCTCGACGAGCGTCTCGGCGGGGGAGAAGCGCATCTTGCGCGCGAACACCGGGGCGTCGGCATCGAGGCGCATCTTGGCGCTGAACGCGATCCAGATGCCGTCGCGGTCGTAGTGCCGTCCGCCGACGACGAAGCGGTTCAGGCGCGGGAACTCGGTGAACACGCGCGTCAGCCCGCGCAGCAGCATGTGGAACTGCGTCACGGGTCGGTCCGGTGAGCGCTCGGCGTTGAGCCGCGCGGCGAGCTCGCGGGTCGGGGTCGCGTGGATCTCCTGGGTGAACAGGACGTAGGCCTCGTTCCGCGTCGGCATGAGGTAGGGCATCATGCGGCGCAGGTTGCCGAGACCCGGCGTCGGCGAGCCGTCGAAGCGCTCTCTGAGTGGCATGGGTTTCTTCTCCGTGCTTGGATCGGCCGGAAACGTCAAGGAGGCACGCCATGCCGGAGTCCGCGCAGGAGAGCTGGGACGTCACGACCTCGTCGCCGTTCGCGATGCCGCTCGAGGAGGCGATGCGCACGCAGCGCGCGGTGCGCCGCCTGAAGCCGGACCCGGTCGACGACGCGCTCGTGCTGCGCCTCATCGACCTCGCGCTCAAGGCGCCGACCGGCAGCAACGCGCAGAACTGGGAGTTCATCGTCGTCAAGGACCGCGCGGTGAAGGAGCGCCTCGGCAAGCTGAACCGCGGCGCGTGGAACATCTACGGCCGGATCGGCCGCTGGGTCAGCCGCAACGATGCCAGGATGATGCGCCTGCTCGACGCCGTGCAGTGGCAGGCGGACCACTTCGCCGACATCCCGGTGGTGATCGTCGCGTGCCTGCGCGGACCGCACCTGCCGTTCCCGCCGCTCGCGGCGACGAGCTTCTACGGCTCGATCTATCCCTCGGTGCAGAACCTGCTGCTCGCGGCGCGCGCCGCGGGGCTCGGCGCCGCGCTGATCACCCTGCCGCTGTGGAGCACGTTCCTCGCGCGGCGCGCGCTCGGCCTGCCGTGGAGCGTGACCCCGTGCGCCGTCGTGCCGCTCGGCTGGCCGCGCGGCAAGTACGGCCCGACGACGCGCCGTCCGGTGGGCGAGGTGGTGCACGTCGACCGCTACGGCAACCAGCCGTTCAAGGCGTAGCGGCGCTCTCGCGCACGGGGACCGATCATCCGACTCGGCGTCGTCATCCTGCCCGAGCTGCACGTCGCCGAGGCGCAGGCGACCTGGCGGCGTGCCGAGGAGCTCGGCTTCGACCACGCCTGGACCTACGACCACCTGGCCTGGCGCTCGCTGCGCGACTCCACCTGGTTCGCCGCCGTTCCGACGCTGGCGGTCGCGGCGCTCGCGACGACGCGCATCCGCATCGGCCCGCTGGTGGCATCACCGAACTTCTGCCACCCGGTGCCGTTCGCGCGCGAGCTGCTGACGCTCGACGACGTCTCGCGCGGAAGCCTGACGCTCGGCATCGGCGCGGGAGGGCTCGGCTGGGACGCCACCGTGCTCGGCCACGAGCCGTGGTCGCCACGCGAGCGCGCCGAGCGCTTCGCCGAGTGCGTCGAGCTGCTCGACCTGCTGCTGCGCCAGCGCGTGACGTCGTACGCCGGGCGCTGGTACTCGGCCGACGAAGCGCGCAGCCATCCCGGCTGCGTGCAGCAGCCGCGCGTCCCGTTCGCCGTCGCCGCGACCGGAGCGCGTGGCATGCGCCTCGCGGCGAGGCTCGGAGAGACGTGGGTGACCACCGGCGAGCGGACGGCCGACCGCCCGCTCGGCGCCGTCGCCGGTGCGCGCGTGGTGCGCGAGCAGATCCTCAGGCTCGAGGACGCGTGTCGGACGGTCGGGCGCGAGCCCGCGACGCTCGCGCGTCTCGTCCTGACCGGCCCGTCGCTCGACCCGGGCCTCGGCTCGCGCGGGCAATTCGCGGACACGGTCGGACGCTACGCCGAGGCGGGCGTGACGGACCTCGTGGTCCACTGGCCGCGCGCGACCGAGCCGTACCGCCGCGACCTGCGGCTGTTCGAGAGCATCTGCGGCCGTTGAGCGAGCCGCGGCGGTCGGACGGCTTGCCTCTCGCCGGGATGTGCGCTTTGATCCGAGACAGTCCTAGAACTTTTGTTCTAGAAAGGTTCCAGCAAGGAGCGGGGGCATGGCAGCGACGACGGTTCTGATCCGCAACGCACGCATCGTCGACGGCACCGGGGCGCCCGCCCGCGAGGGCTCGGTCGCGGTGCGCGACGGCAAGATCGCGGCCGTCGGCGACGTGCCCGCGGGTACGCTGCCCGCCGGCACGCGGGAGATCGATGCACGCGGGCAGGTGGTCGCGCCGGGCTTCATCGACGTGCACACGCACTTCGACCCGCAGATCTGCTGGGACCGCCTCGCGACGCCCTGCCTCGAGCACGGCGTGACGACCATCCTGATGGGCAACTGCTCGCTGTCGCTCGCGCCGGTCAAGAAGGAGGACCGACGTGCGCTGGCCGGCATGTTCAAGCAGATCGAGGACATCCCGCTCGCGACGTTCGCGGAAGGCGTGCCGTGGACGTGGGAGACCTACCCCGAGTACCTGAGCTTCATCCGCAAGGATCTCGGCGTCAACGTCGCCGGCCTGGTCGGGCACTCGGCGCTGCGCAGCTACGTGATGGGGCCCGCGGCGCAGGAGCGCGCCGCGACCGACGAGGAGACCGCGCAGATGTGCCGCGTGCTCGCCGACGCGATCCGCGGCGGCGCGGCGGGGCTGTCCACCTCGTACGTCGACATGGACGAGAACATGAAGCCGGTGCCGAGCCGGTTCGCGACGCGCGACGAGATCATCGCGCTCGGCCGCGCGATGAAGGACGCGGGCCGCGGTCTCATCCAGACCGTGCCGGTGTTCTACAACCCGCCGCAGCAGCTCGACAACATCCGCGAGATGGGTGAGATCTCGCGGCAGACCGGGCTCCTGTGCTCGATCGCGCCGATCGTGCACTCGACGACCAGCACGCTGTGGTCGGACTCGCTGGCCGCGCTCGAGGAGGAGCACCGGAAGGGCGCGCGCGTCTACGGCCAGTCGATGCCGCGCACCTTCGACATCAACATCCGCCTCGCCGAGACCTCGTTCCTGCTGATGGCCATGCCGGCGTGGAACGAGGTGATGCGCATGCCGCTCGCCGAGCGCAAGCGCGCGTTCGCCGACCCGGCCCGCCGCGCCGACCTGCGGATGCAGTTCCACATGCTGCGCTTCGGCATCCCGATGCTCGACGAGGTGTTCACCGTGGGGCGCGTCGCACGTGCCGAGAACGAGGCGCTCGAGGGGCGCCGGCTCGCCGAGATCGCGCACGAGCGCGGCGTCGAGCTGCCCGACGCGATGCTCGACATCGCGGTGTCGGAGGACCTCGAGACCGAGTTCTCGCTGGCGAACTTCCTGCACGTCGATCCGGACGGCGTGACCGCCATCCTGAGCCACCCGATGATCCACATCGGCGCGAGCGACGCCGGCGCCCACATCTCGCAGTTCTGCGGCGCCGGCGACACGAGCTACCTGCTCGGGCGCTGGGTGCGCGAGCTCGAGGCGTTCACGCTCGAGCGCGCGGTGCAGCGCCTGACGAGCGAGCTCGCCGACGCCTTCGGCATCCGCGGCCGCGGCCGCATCGCGCCGGGCCAGGCCGCCGACCTGGTGATCTTCGACCCCGCCGTGATCGACCGCGGCGGCGAGGACTTCGTGCACGACGTCCCGGGCGACGCCAACCGCTACGTGCGGCACGCGAACGGCATCAGCAGGGTGCTGGTGAACGGCGCCGTGGTCTGGGAGGACGGCGCGTACACCGACGCGCGTACGGGCGAGATCGTCTAGCGTCGCTCGTCGCTCGTTGCTCGTCGCTCGGGCGGGCGCCGTGCCCGCGGGAGAGGACGGTCTGCCGGTTCCGCTCCGGTCGCCGGACGCTCGTCGGGAGAATGGGTCCGCGGCGCGGCTCCCGGGAAAGTCGCTCCACCGGCAGACCGTCCTCTCCCGCCGCCCGCGTCACGTCTGCGGCGCGACGGCGCCGCGCCGGAAGGGGATGAGGGAAGGGGAAGGGGAACCCCGCCACCACCTCGCCCACCGCTCCCTGCCCATGGTGGCGTCGGGGCCTACCCGCCTCGGTGGCGACGTCGGCGCGCCGCGCGGTCGCTACACGCTCCCGCGCG
>JBFMAS010000326.1:0-5024 GCA_040755575.1 Thermodesulfobacteriota bacterium | reverse complement strand
GCCGCGCGCTGCGCGCGCGGAGCTCGGGAGCCGCTCAGGGTAGCGCGACGATGCACACGCCGCAGGCCTGCGGCGCGCCGCCGATGTTGTGCGACAGCCCGACGGTCGCGTTCTTCACCTGGCGCTTGTCGGCCTTGCCCTGGAGCTGCTTGTAGTTCTCGTAGATCATGCGCACGCCGGTCGCGCCCGTCGGGTGCCCGAAGGTCTTGAGGCCGCCGTCGGTGTTGACGGGCAGCTCGCCGCCGAGCTCGAACGTGCCCGAGGCGATGTGCTCCTTCGCCGAGCCCTTCTCGCAGAAGCCGAGGTCCTCGTAGGCGAGCAGCTCGGTCAGCGTGAAGCAGTCGTGCACCTGCGCCACGTGGATCTCCTTGCGCGGGTTGGTGATGCCGGCCTGCTCGTAGACCTGTCGCGCCGCCATCTCGGTCGGCTTCCAGCGCAGGAAGTCGAAGCTCGGGTCCTCCTTCGGGTCGGGCGCGAGCGCGATGCCGATGCCGCGCACCAGCACGAAGTCGTCGCGGAAGCCCTTCGCGAGCTCGCGCCGCGTGATGATCGCGGCGGCGGCGCCGTCGGACTGCGCGGCGCAGTCGTAGAGCCCGAAGGGCCACGAGATCAGGCGCGCGCCGAGCGCGTCCTCGACCGTGATCTCGCGCTTCAGCATCGACTTCGGCGCGAGCGTGCCGTTGTGGTGGTTCTTGACGGCGATCCTGGCGAGGTCCTCGCGGCCGGCGCCGTAGGTGTCGAAGTAGCGCGCGGCGACGTGCGAGAACCAGCCGGCCGGCGTCGCGGGCAGGCCGCGCACGCCGGTCACGGCGACGCTCGGGCCCGACACGCCGCGGTCCTTCGGCTTGTCGAAGCCGACCACCAGCACCGTGTCGTACATGCCGCACGCGACCGCGAACACGCCGTAGCGGAAGGCGTCGGTGCCGGTCGCGCAGTAGTTGACGACCATGCTCACGGGCCGGTCGTACATCTTGAGCGCGTCCGCGACCTCGGCCGTGCCCTTCGACGGGTACTGCGCGCCGCAGAACACCGCCTCGATCTGCTCGTGCGGATCCTCGAGCCCGGCGTCGGCGTAGGCCTCGTAGGCCGCCTCGACGATCATGTCCTGGGGGTCCTTGTCCCAGTTCTCGCCGAACTTGCAGCAGCCCATCCCGACGATGGCCACCTTGTCGCGGATTGCCTGTGGGTTCATGGCTTACCTCGTCTCGCGGTGTGCGCTGGGTGCGCTCAGCGGCGCGCCGGCGTGCACTTCCAGTAGTAGTTCGGCGTCCCGCCCGCCTCGTGGATCTTGCGGAACGTGAGCTCGACCGGCAGGTCGAGCTTGACCTCCTTCGGGTTCGCGTCGGTCATCTGGAGGTAGAGCCGCGCGCCGAGGACGTCGGTCACCGTGGCGACGAGCGGCGGGTTCGGGCTGCCGGCGAAGTTGTCGAAGGTGAACGACTTGAGCGTGCCGGTCTGGTCCGACAGCCGCACGTGGTCGAACTCGTCCTTCGCGTGGCAGGTGAAGCAGACGCGCTGGTGCGGGTACTGCACCTGGCCGCACTTGCGGCACTTCTGCGCGAGCAGGCTGACCTCGTAGTCCCGGTCGCGGAAGTGCTTGGTCGCCGACAGGCCGGCGCCCGCCCGGCGGTCGTGCTCGGTCGCGAGGAGCTGACGGAAGCGCAGGTACATGTCGTAGCTCGGCAGCTCGGCGCGGCGCTCGAGGTGCCAGCGCACGCCGCGGCGGTCGCGCGTCCCGTCGATCGGCTGCGCCACCTCGAAGACGAGCGCGTCGGCCCCGTCGCCGTAGCCGACGACGAGCAGCCTATCGCCCGGCTTCGACACCTCGAGCGCGGCCGCGAGCTGCAGCGGCGCGAACGCAGCGCCGCAGTTGCCCACCTGGCCGAAGAGCGGATCCTGGAGCTGGGCCGGCTCGAAGCGCAGCTCCTTCGCGAGCGCACCGTGGCTGCGCTTGTCCGGGCCGAACAGCACGAGGCGCGCAAAGTCCTTGGGCGCGAGCTTCGTCTTGGCGAGCAGGCCCGCGACCACTTCCTTGACGTTCGCGCGGTAGCCGTGGTCGACGACGAAGCGGTCCTCCCAGGCGTGCACGAACGGGTCACCCTCGGTGCGCCAGACGTCGATGATCTCGTCGGCCACCGTGTGGCTGGCGGTGAGCGCGGCGGCGACGGCGGTCTCCCCCACCAGGAACGCGACGCCCGCGTCGCCGAGGTTCGCCTCGACCGCGGAGCGCGGAGCCGCCATGCGCGTGTCGCCGATCACCACCAGCACGCGCTTCGCCGAGCCCGCCTTGACCGAGTCGACCGCCGCGCGCAGCGCGTTGGTGCCGGCGCGCAGCGAGTCGCCGATGTCGGCGGTGAGCACGTCGCGCCGCAGGTCGAGGGCCTTCGCCACCAGCGCCGCGCCCTGCTTCTCCTTGAACGCGTACGAGGTCGAGGCGAGCAGCACCCCGTCGACGGTCGCGCGGTCGACGCCGGCGAGACAGTCTATACCGGCTGCTACAGCCAGCGTGAGCGCGTCCTCGTCCCAGTTGGCGACCGCCTTCTCCGGCCCGCCGTCCGCGCGCTTGCCGCCGTGGATCGCCGCCAGAGGCAGACGAAGATAGGGAATGTACGCGCCGAACGAGGTGATGCCGACCATCGGGGTTCTCCTCCGGAAGGTGCTGGGGGTCGATCACGGTTACGACCCGCGCACGCAAACTGCAAGCAACGAGGGCGAAGCGGGATCGCGATCGACGCGCGGAGCGCGTGGCCGAGCCCGGCGCTCGCGCGCGTTTGACTTCCTGCGTCGTGCTCCGGTCAAAAGACCCGTGGACTTCACGCGGCCGCCCGACGTCGAGCGCTTCCGCAACGAGCTGCGCGCCTGGCTCGCGCGCAACCAGCCGTCGCGGGAGGCCCGGTACGTCCTCGCGGGTGACGACGACGCGGCGCGCGTCGAGTTCCTGAAGGCCTGGCAGCGCTCGCTCTTCGAGGCGGGGTTCGTCGCGGTGCACTGGCCGGCCGACGTCGGCGGCCGCGGCCTCACGCTGCTGCACCACATCGCCGCCAACGAGGAGCTGGTGCGCGCGGACGCCCCGCCGCTGATCAACGGGCCCTCGCTGTCGATCTCGGGCCCGACGCTGCTCGCCTGCGGCTCGGCCGCGCAGCGGCGCCGCTACCTGCCGAAGCTGCTCACCGCCGAGGAGGTCTGGTGCCTCGGCTTCTCCGAGCCCGGCGCCGGCTCGGACCTCGCCTCGCTGCGCACGCGCGCGCAGCCGTCCGGCGACGACTTCGTCCTCAACGGCCAGAAGGTGTGGACGACCTACGGCCACATGGCGGACTTCGGCCTCTTCCTCGTGCGCACCGACCCCGACGCGCCGAAGCACAAGGGTATTTCGTGCTTGATCGTGCCGATGCGCTCCCCCGGGCTGACCGTCCGGCCGCTGCGCGAGATGACCGGCGACCACGACTTCAACGAGGTGTTCCTCGAGGACGTGCGTGTGCCGAAGGAGAACCTCGTCGGCCGTCTGAACGAGGGCTGGCAGGTGATCCTGACCGCGCTCGGGCACGAGCGCGGCACGCTGCTGGTCGTCGACCGCGTCCGCCTGCGCCGCGTCGTCGAGCGTGCGATCGCCGCGCTGCACGACGAGCCCGAGCGAGCGCGCGACGCGAGCATCCGGCAGAAGCTCGCGCAGCTCTGGGTCGAGAGCGAGATCCAGGGCCTGCACGCGATCCGCATTCTCGCCGACCTCGAGCAGCACCGGCCGCCCACGGAGTCCTCGATTCTGAAGCTGTTCGGCAGCGAGGTGATGCAGCGAGCCGGGGAGTTCGGGCTCGCTCTGCAGGGGCCGTACGGGCTGCTCTACGGCGGCTCGAAGCACGTGCGCGACGAGGGAAGCTGGCAGCACACGCACCTGATGAACTTCTCGTTGACGATCGCTTCGGGCACGTCGGAGGTGCAGCGCAACATCATCGCACAGCGGCTGCTCGGCCTGCCGGCCGCTTGACGTTCCCTCGTCCGTTCAGCCCAGCGCGATCTCGAGCCCGTCGTTGGCGAGCTCTTCCCCGATCTCGGCGCTGCGCTCGCGCACCTCGCGTCCGAGGTGCGTCAAGACAAGGCGATCGCAGTCGAAGCTCCGCCGGTTGGCCTCGATCTCGACGTAGCGTACGTGGCGCGGCACCTGCGTGTCGAAGGTCGAGCACTCGCAGAGGAACAGGTCCGCGCCGCTCGATTGCCGCAGCAGGTCCGGCGTCCAGGCGGTGTCGCCGGAGTAGACCACGATCCTGTCGCCGAAGCGCAGCCGGTGGCCGAGCGATACCTGCGTCTCCTGGTGCGGCACGCGGAAGCTCTCGACGCGAGCGTCCATGACCTCGGTCGCGTCGCCGTCGCCCAGCTCGACGAAGCGGATCTCGAACGGGAGCTTCTGCCCGCGCGTCTCGGCGTAGAGCGCGTGGTACGCCTCGTACACGCGGCGCTCGGTGTCCGGCGGGCCGACGACGAGCAGCGGCCGCGAGCGCGGTGACTCGTAGCTGTACTCGAGGAGCAGGAACGGCACGCCGGCGAAGTGATCGCCGTGCAGGTGGCTCAGGACGACGGCGTCGATCTGCTCCGTGTCGCGGCCGAGCGCCTTGAGCGCCGTCAGAAGCCCCGGGCCGGCGTCGATCAGGATGCGGCCGTGGCCGGTGTCGAGCAGGTATCCTGCGCAGTGCCGGCCCGCCGAGCCGAAGGCGTCGCTGGTGCCCAGGCAGGTGAGGGACCGCATCAGACGAGCCCTGCGCGCATGACCGAGCATTGCCACAGGGTCCCCGCGAAGTCACGTCGCGCGTTCTGCAGGCGCGGCCGCGGACACGTTGGCAAACGCGCCTCTTGTGCGGGACGCACAGCACCCGCGTGACGCGCGCGGCTCGCCGCGCACGGCCACCGCGCGCGCGCGGGCGCCGCGTCGGCGCTCGACATCGTCACCTTTTCGGCGCTTGCGTCACGCCGTCGCTGCGCGCCCGCTATGGCGCCGTGCCGCGGCACGCTTCCGAGCATGGAACTTTCTCGTG
>JBFMAS010000325.1:0-3039 GCA_040755575.1 Thermodesulfobacteriota bacterium | reverse complement strand
TCCTCGTTCAGACGGGGGGGCCGCGGCGTGCGGCCCCCGCGAACGCTACCTCGCGGGCCTCCGGTCGCGCTCGCGAAGCTCCAGCGCGAGCTGCCGCACCTCGTCGCGCGCCGTCGTGATGAACGCGGCGTCGGCGGGGCGCTTCACCCAGGCGAGGACTTCTCCACAGGAGACGATCGCGAAGGGGAAGCCGGGCGGCCCATCGGGCACCGCCTGGCAGCTCCAATGCTCCCTTACGGCTTGCATGAATCTGGACCTCCGTCCCCGAGCTCCAGTGCGCGAATGCGCGTCGGTGGCAAAATACGCTTCGACAACAAAGTGGAAATCCTGTCAAGAACCTTTCGCCGTTTGCTCGCCCCGTGAAACGGGGGATGGCGCGGGGCCGTCCTGCAATGGGGTTGCAGGTCGGGCCCGTGCGGCTGTCGGGTGCGGAACGGCTGTGGTACGTCGGGCTCGCATGACGCGGAAGAGTCGGTCGCAGGCCGCGAGCAGGGTCGCGGAGATCCGTGCGGCGATCCGCGCCGCCGGGATGCGCAGCACGGCACCGCGGATCGCCGTCGTCGAGCGCCTGCGCCGCGCCACCTCGCCGCTGAGCCACGCGGAGATCACGGAGGAGCTGCTGCCCCTCGGCTTCGACCGTGCGACGATCTACCGCAACCTCGTCGACCTCGCGCACGCCGGGCTGCTGTCGCGGGTCGAGGTCGGCGACCACGTCTGGCGCTACGAGATCCGCGATGCCGCCCGGCGCAGCGAGCGTGAGCACCCGCACTTCGTGTGCAACGACTGCGGTACCGTCGCGTGCCTGCCGGAGGTCAGCGTCAACATCCGGCCGGCGCCCGGATCGCGTCGGTCGCCGGTCGCCGAGGTGTCGCAGGTGCTGCTCAAGGGTCGCTGCGAGAGCTGCTGACGCTCACGCGCCGCGCAGCGCGCTGCCGAGCCGGCGCACGCTCCAGGCGGCGATCAGCACGAGGCTCAGCACGAAGGCCGTCGTCTGCCCCGGCGGGTAGTCGAGGTCGTGCGCGACGACGAAGCTCACGACGCTGCCGGCGAGGCCGACGAGCGGAGCGACCACGAACATCGTGCGTACCTCACGGCACAGGTTGCGCGCGGCGAGCGCCGGCAGGACCAGGCAGCCGAAGGTGAAGATGCTGCCGGCGACGCGGTTCGAGAGGCCGACGACGACGCCGAGCCAGACGGCGAGCGCGAGACCCCAGCGGCGCACCCCGAGCCCGACGGCGGACGCCATCTGCGGGTCCATCACGAGCAGCGTCAGCTCGCGATGGCGCAGCGCCACGACCGCGGCCGTCAGCGCGACGAGGGCGACGAAGATGCCGACGTCGCCCGGCGTCGCGCCGATGATCGTGCTCGCGAGCAGGCGGTGGATCTCCTCGGTGCCGTGCGGGCTGTGCGACAGCAGCAGGACCGAGAGGCTCGCGCTCAGCAGAAAGACGAGGCCCGTGACGGACTCGTGGCTGTCGCCGCGCCCGCGCGCGCCGTGCGTCGTCAGCAGCGCGGCGAGCACCGCGAATGCGCCCGCCATGCCCGACAGGAACGCGTCGCTCGCGATCCCGGGAAGCGTCGCGAAGACGGCGATCGCGCCGGCGCGCAGGCCGCACGCGATGCCCAGCAACGACGCCTGCGAGATCGCCGCGCCGAGGAAGATCTGGTCGCGCGCCACCACCACCACGCCGAGCAGCGGCAGCAGGAGGGCGATCAGCCAGCCGGCGAGGTAGCTGTCGTGGAACAGCGCCCACGAGTCGACGAACGACGCGATCACGCGCGGCCCTCGAGCGGGGTCGAGGCCGAGGCGGCCGGCGCCCGGCGGACCTGCGTTCGCACCGTGCCGTCGACGAACGTCGCGACGTGCGTCGCATGGCGCTCGGCCATCGCCACGTCGTGCGTGACCAGCAGCAGCGTGAGCCCGTGCCGGCGGTTCAGCTCGACGAGGTCCGCGAGCAGCGCAGCCTCGGCATCGGGGTCGAGGTGGTTCATGGGCTCGTCGAGCACGAGCAGCAGCGGCTCGCGAACGAGCGCCCGGGCGACGAGCGCGCGCTGGCGCAGCCCGCCCGAGAGCGACCAGAAGCCGGCACGCTCGAGCTCGGCGAGGCCGACGCGCTCGAGCGCCTGGCGCAGGCGGGCGATGCGCTCCCCGCGCGGCACGGCCAGCCCGACCAGGCCCAGCGACACGAACTCGCGCACCGTCGTCGGCAGCGACGGGTTCATCTCGCCGTGCTGTGGGACGTAGCCGACGTGCTCGCGTCCGCCGAGCGCCGGCGTCATGCTCAGCGTCCCGGCCCGCGGCTCGAGCATGCCGAGCACCGCGTGCAGGAAGGTGCTCTTGCCGCTGCCGTTGCGGCCGACCAGGAACCAGAACTCGCCGCGGCGGACCGCGAGATCGACGTCGCGCAGCACCACGCGCCCGCCGTAGCCGAGCGCGAGCGAGCGGGCCTCGACCAGGACGTCGGGTTCCGGGCTCATCTCTGCGCGGGCTCCACCGATGCCACCTGCTCCACGTTGTAGCCGATCATGTCGAGGTACGTCGCCGCCGCCGGCACGGCGCCGACCTGGTTCGCCATGCGGAGCACGCGGGCGCCCGTCCGTGCGCCGACCAGCTCGGCGTAGCGCGGATCGTAGTACGCCGACGCGAGCACGATCCGCACGTCCTGCGCGCGCATGAGCTCGATCACGCGCTCGAGGTTCCGGGTCGTCGGAGGCACGCCGGGAAGGGGCTCGAGGTCCGCGAGCACCTCGAGCCCGAAGACGCGCGCGAAGTAGGTCCACACCCTGTGGTCCTCGACCACCTTCGTGCCCTGGTGCGGCAGCATCCGCCCGAGCCAGCCGCCGAGCTCGCCGCGCTGCCCCTGCTCCTCGAGGAAGGCGCCGAGCCTCCGCTTCTCGTAGAGCAGGAGGAGCTTCGGCACGTCGGCGCCGTAGCGGGCCGCGAGCCCGGGCCCGACGAGGCGGCGGTGCAGCTCGTCGCGGAACGCCGCGAGGCGCGCGCCGAACTCTGCTGCGCGCCCCGGCCGCAGGGCGGAGAGC
>JBFMAS010000324.1:0-2517 GCA_040755575.1 Thermodesulfobacteriota bacterium | reverse complement strand
CGCGCGGACGTCGCGGCTCGCCTGCAGCGCCTCCTCGGGCGTCATGTGCCAGTAGTGCATCATCTCGAGCGGCGCGTAGGCGCCGATCGGCAGCGCCGCGAGGTCGAACGGACCGTAGCGCTCGCCGATGTCGGCGAAGCCCGGGAAGTAGCCCGTGTCGCCGCCGAAGTAGAACCTGCGCTCGGGCCCGACGACCGCGAACGACGCCCACAGCGCCTGCTGGCGGTCGGTGAGGCTGCGCCCGCTCCAGTGCTGGGCGGGCAGGCAGACGATCCGCACCCCGTCGATCTCCACCGAGCCGTTCCAGTCGAGCTCGATCGCGTCCTCGATGCCCGCCTCGCGCACGGTCGCCGCGTTCTCGAGCGGTACGACGAAGCGCGTCTCGGGATCGCGCGCGGCGAGCTCGCGCAGCGTCTCGACGTCGAGGTGGTCGTAGTGGTTGTGCGACACGACGACGAAGTCGATCGGCGGCAGGGCGTCGAGCGCGACGCCGGGCGGCTGCGCGCGCTTCGGCCCGGCGAACTCGACGGGGCTCGCGCGCTCCGACCAGATGGGGTCGGTCAGGAAGGTGACGCCGTCCATCTGCACGAGGACCGTCGCGTGCCCGATCCAGGTGACGGTGGGGACGCTGTGCTGCGCGTTGTAGCGCAGGAACGCGCCGTCGTTCGGCACCGCCTCCGCCCAGCCGGAGCGTCCGGTGAGCATCGCACCCGCGCGGCGCAGGAAGAAGGGCAGGGTCACCGTCACCGGGGCGAACGGCAGCTCGCCCGCGGGATTGAGGAACGTGCCGTCCGCGCTGCGCCGCGAGCCCGCCGTCATGGCCGCCTCCGACGTCGTCGCCAGGGCGGCGAGCAGGACACCGACGAGCCACGCACGGGCGAGCACGACGTCACGAAGCAGCGGCGCGAGCCGGCTGCGTGACGAGGCCGATCGCGGTCACGCCGGCGGCGCGGCAGGCGTCGATGACCTCGACGACGGCCGCGTACGACAGGCTGCGATCCGCGGCCAGGAACACGGTGCGGTCGCTGCGGTCGCGGAAGACGCTCTCGAGCCGCTCGCCGAGGCGGTCCTGCGCGAGCGCCTCGCCGTCGAGCGACAGCGAGCCGTCGGCCGCGATGGTGAGCGTGAGCTGACGCTCCTCCGACGCGGCCTGGCTGCTCTTCGTGATCGGCAGCTCGACCGGCGCCTCCTGCTTCAAGAGCGGCGTCACGACCATGAAGATCACCAGCAGCACCAGGACCACGTCGACGAGCGGCGTGACGTTGATCTCGGCGCGGAAGCCGCCGTCGTCGATGGTCGGCCCGGTCATCGCGACTCCCCGCGCGCGGTCGTCCCCGCGCGGCGCGCGATCCGCCCGAGCGGCGCATGCGAAGCCTGCCGGCGCGCCCCGAACTCGGCGCCCAGCGCGACCACGGCGAGCTCCTCGCCGGCGCACTCGAGCTCCGTCATCAAGGCCGTGATGCGCGCGGTGATCGTGTTGTAGAGCCAGAGCGCCGGGATCGCGGTCAGGATGCCGAGCGCCGTCGTGATGAGCGCTTCCGCGATGCCGCCCGCGACCACGGCGAGGCCGCCCTGGCCGGTCGCGGCCATCTGCTCGAACGCGTTGACGATGCCGATCACCGTGCCGAAGAGCCCGATGAACGGCGCGGTCGAGCCGACGGTGGCGAGGAAGCCGAGCCCGCGGCGCAGGCTCGCGTTCGCGGCGAGCAGCAGGCGCCGCATGGTGCGGTCGTAGGCGCGCTCGGCGACCTCGTGCGGCATCTGCTCGTCGAGCACCTCGCCGAGCCCGCGCAGCAGCACCGACGCGGGAGAGGCGTCCGCCGGACCGGCGGCGACGTCGACCGCGCCGCCCCACGGACGCTCCTCGCCCGCGTGCCAGGCGGAGAGGAACGACGCCGACAGCCGGGCGGCGCGCCGCACCGCGAGCAGGCGCTCGATCCCGACGGCCAGCGATGCCACCGACAGGGCGAGCAGCGACAGCACGACGCCGCGTCCCACGAGGCCCGCGGACAGCCACAGATCGACAAGCGAAAATTGCATGAAGCGTTCCTTCACCAGATCAGCGTAGCACGAAGCGCACCGGCGCCTGCAGGATGACCCGCAGCGGCTTGCCGCTCGCGTCGCGGGCCGGGCGGAACTTCCAGCGCCGGAAGGCCTCGATGGCCGCCTCGTCGAGCGCGGGGATCGACTGCACGACCTTGATCCCGGGCTCGACGGTGCCGTCCCGCGCGATGATCGCCTCGATCATCACCTGGCCCTCGATGCC
The DNA here is from genome assembly GCA_040755575.1 of Thermodesulfobacteriota bacterium. Classification (GTDB taxonomy): domain Bacteria; phylum Desulfobacterota; class Binatia; order UBA12015; family UBA12015; genus DATCMB01. The sequence continues at coordinate 251 of JBFMAS010000324.1, read as the reverse complement.
GCGCAGGCGCGCGGACTCGGGGTAGCTCGGCATCACGCGGTGCACCACGGCGGGCGGGACGGCCGCCTGGCGGACCGGCGTCACCTCGCTGCCGAGGCCGCCGACCTGGCCGCCGGCGAGGCCGCCCGCGACGCCGGCGGCGTGCCCGTCCGTGACGCCGCGCGGGCCCGCGACGGTGCCGCTGCCGGTGCTCGAACCCTCGCCGGTCGCCGCCGTGGCGGGCGGGGGCGGCTGCGGCTTCGCGACGGGCT
>JBFMAS010000323.1:0-4229 GCA_040755575.1 Thermodesulfobacteriota bacterium | reverse complement strand
GCTACTCGCGCTCGCGCTGCGGCCGCGACCGCCGCGCGTCGACCCCTACCGGCCGGCCCCCTGGGTCGACGCGCTGCGCGGGCTGGTGGCGCAGGCGGGCGGCCGGATCTCCGGTCCGGTCGCGCTCGCGCCGCCGCTCGTGTCGAGCGTGCTCGGCTTCCGCGACCTGCGCGCGATCGACGTGCTGACGCCGCGCGACGGCTGGGAGTTCGTGAGCCAGCTGGTCGCGCCGAGCGAGGGCGTGGTGTGGATCCTCGCCGACCCCGACCCGCTCGTCGCGGCGACCTCGCCCGGCGCGAGCGTCGCCGATCTGCGCTGGGTGCTCGCGCGCGAGGAGCTCGACGCGGAGCGGCTGCCCGCCGCGGTGCGCTCGCAGACGGCGATGCGGCGCCTGCTGCGTCTGTTCGCCGCGCTCGACGTCTACCGGATCGACACCGCGGCGCTCGGCGGCGGCATCCACGAGTCCCACGGCGACCGCCGCTTCCACTGGACGTGCGCGACGCCGTGCCGCTTCGAGCTCGATCTCGCCGACGCGCCGCGCGCCTTCGCCGCGGGATTCGCCGCGAGCGAGCCGCTCGAGGTCGAGGTCGAGGTGCGGCTGCGCGCGCACGGCGGCGAGCGGCGCGAGCGCGTGAGCCTCGTGCTCGGCACGGACGCGCCGTGGCAGGACGTGTGGATCGAGGGCGCGGATCCGGCCGACGGTCCCGCGGCCGTCGTCGTCGACGTGCGCTCGGCGCGCCCCGGCACGGTGTTCGTCGGCGGCGTGGGGCCGACGCCGGGTCGGGCAGCCGAGGCGTCGGAGGCGCTCGCCGAGCTCGTCCACCGCCGTCACGCGCTCGAGCGCCTGCGGCTTCGCTACCGCGACGACCTCGCGCTCGTCTACGAGAACCCCGCGGCGCTCGGCGAGGCGTGGCTCGCGAGCGAGATCGGCCGCGCCGGCGATCTCGACGAGGTCCGCGCGTGCCTGCTCGCGCACGCCGACCGCGCCGTCGCCTGCGTCGCCGACCCGGGCCGCATGCCGGCCGCCGCGGCGGGCGAGGCGCCCGGCGAGGTTCGCGTCGTCGCCTCGCGAGCCGCGGCCCTGAGCCTCGATGCGAGCGTACGCCGCGACGCTCTCGTCGTCGTCTCGCGGCTCGACGATCCGGGCTGGGCAGCGACCGTGGACGGGAAAGACGCCGACCTCGTGCGCGTCAATGGCGCCATGATGGGCGTCGTCGTGCCGGCCGGCGAGCATCGCGTCGAGCTGCGCTACCGGCCCTGGTCGCTCGCTGCGGGCCTCGTCGTGTCGCTCGCCGCCCTGCTCGTGCTGCTGCGCGTCGCGACCCGGCGGGGCTTTGGAATTTGAAGGCACCACCGGCCGCGGCTAGACTTCGCGAGATGCTCGACTCCGCGCCGGGCGGGCCGCTGCCGTCGCAGCTTCTGCAGCAGCGCTACGGCTTCGGCTACTTCCACGGCGAGAACAGCGGCTTCGCGAGCGACGGCTACGACCGGGTGCACGGCACGTGGCGGCACTGGATGCCGTTCCTCGCGGCGGAGGTCGGCGCCGGCGCCCGGCTCCTCGATCTCGGCTGCGCCTACGGCTTCCTGGTCGTCGAGGCCCTCGAGGCCGGCTTCCGCGCGCTCGGCGTCGACGCGAGCCGCTTCGCGCTCGCGCAGGCGGCGCGACACGCCGCTCCGGCGGCGGGCCGGCTGGTGGCGGCGCACGCCGAGCGTCTGCCGCTCGCCGACGCGAGCTGCGACGTCGTCACCGCGTTCGACGTCCTCGAGCACGTGCCCCGGCCAGAGCTCCTGATCGCCGAGGCGGCGCGCGTGTTGCGTCCGGGCGGCCTGTTCGTCGCCGCGACGCCGGATCCGCTGCTGTTCGAGCGCGACGAGCCGACGCACGTCGCGGAGCGCCCGCCGTCGTGGTGGGTGCGGACGCTCGAGCAAGCGGGCCTCGCGACCGGCCTCCGCTTCTTCCAGGCGCCGTGGAACTGCGAGCTGGTCGCACGACGCGGCGGCCCGGCGCCGATCGTCTCCTACGACGCGCTCGGCTCGGCGGATCCCGTGCTCGCCGCGGAAGGGAGCCCGGCGCCGCGGCTCGCGCTGCGCGCCGGCTTCGGCGAGCCGTCGACGGGCGGCGGACGCGTCGTCGGCGACGGCGCGGTCGTCTACGTGCTGAACCCGGGCAGCAGCCCCCTCGACGTCGAGATCACGGTGCTGCTCGACGAACCGGCCGCGCTCGCCCTCGCGCTCGACGGCCGGATCGTCGGGCGCGGCGCCGCGACGCGCGAGCTGCGCGCACGCGTCCTCGTGCCGGCCGGCGGACACGACCTGCGCTTCGCGATCGAGCAGGGCTGGGCGCGGCTTCGCCTGCTGCGTGCGACGGCGGCCCCGGCACGGCACGAAGATCTGTGCTTGACGCTGCCGTTCGACATGTACGACCGCTATGCGCTCGCCGCGCGCGCGGCGGCGATCGTCGCGCCCGACGCGAAGCGGCTCCTCGACGTCGGCGGCACGATGGGCGCCGGCGCCGGCCACCTCGCCTGGACCGGCGACTTCTTCCCCGTGATGGAGGTCGAGGTGGTCGACGCGCGGCCGGCCGACCACCCCGCGCACCGGGTGCTCGACCCGCACGCCCCGCTGCCGTTCTCCGACGGTGCCTTCCCGCTCGTCACGGCGCTCGACGTCCTCGAGCACGTCCCGGCCGCGGAGCGCGAGGCGTGGCTCGCGGAGCTGTGGCGCGTCACCGGGCGCTGGCTGCTGCTCGCGAACCCCTTCGCGACGCCGGGTGTACGGGAAGCGGACGAGTACCTGTTCGAGCTGATCCGCACGCGCTACGGCTACGAGCACCGGTTCCTCGCCGAGCACCTGCGGCACGGCCATCCCGAGCTCGACGCGACGCGCCGCTTCTTCGTCGAGCGCGGGGCGAGCGTCGCGGTGCTGCCGTCGGGCTACCTGCCCGCCTGGGCGCTGCTGCAGACGCTCAACGCCTGGCTGTCCCACCCCGAGCAGGACCAGACCTACGCGCTCGCCAACCGGCTCGCGAACCGCGCGCTCGGGCTCGCGAGCACCGTCGCGCCCGCCTACCGCCATCTGCTCGTGATCGACCGCAGCGGAGCCGACCACTCGGCCGCCCTCGAGGCGCTGGTGGCGCGCCGCACGCCGGACCTCGAGGCCGTCGCGGCGGCGATCAACGCGCTGACGCTCACCGTCGGCGACGCGGCGCGATGAGCGGCGGCGCCGACGCGCCCGAGGTGTCGATCGCGATCGTCACCTGCAACGGGCGCGCGCTCCTCGAGGGCTGCCTCGCGTCGCTGCGCGAGCAGGACTATCCGTGCGATCGGGTCGAGATCCTGGTCTACGACAACGCGTCGCGGGACGGCACGCGCGAGTGGCTCGCCGCCGCGCGGCCCGACGTGCGGGTCGTCGGCGGCGACGAGAACCTCGGCTTCGCGCTGCCGTGCAACCGTGCCGTGGCGCAGGCGGCCGCGCCGCTGGTCTGCCTGGTGAACAACGACATGCGGTTCGCTAGGAGCTTTCTGCGCGAGCTGGTGGCGGGTCGGACGGCGAGCGGTGCCGTGTGCGTCGGCGCGCGCATCCTCACGCACGACGGCAGCCGGCTCGAGTTCGACGGTGGAACGATGAACTTCTACGGGCACGGGGCGCCACGCCGGCACGGGACGTCGACGGCCGAGCTGGCCGCCGACGAGGCGGGCGGCCGCGTGACCGACACCCTGTTCGCGAGCGGCGGCGCCATGCTCGTCGAGCGCGACGCGTTCCTCCGCGCCGGCGGCTTCGACGAGGACTACTTCGCGTACTTCGAGGACGTCGACCTCGGCTGGCGGCTGTGGGCGCGCGGCGAGCGCTGCGTCCACGCGCCGGCGGCGCGCGCCTTCCACCGGGAGCACGCGAGCGAGCACCTGCTCGGCCCCGACCGGCGCATGACGCTGCTCGAGCGCAACGCGCTCCTGACGATCTACAAGAACTACGAGCGCGAGCGCGGCGAGCGGGTGTTCCGCTGCGCGCTCGCCCTCCTCGTCGAGCGCGCGCGTCTCGACGCCGGCCGTGCAGCGGCGTGCCTCCAAGGGCTGCGCGAGGCGCTCGAGCTGCTGCCGCGCGCGGAGCTCTCCCGCCGCGAGCTCGCCGCGCGCCGCGTGCGGCAAGACCGCGACATCGTCCCGCTGTTCGGCGAGCCCTGGCGTCCGCCGATCGCGGGCGACACGTACGCCGCGCGCCAGCGCGAGCTC
>JBFMAS010000322.1:0-2129 GCA_040755575.1 Thermodesulfobacteriota bacterium | reverse complement strand
CGTCCGGGGGCGCCTGCGCGCGGTCCGCGCGCGCGGCGGCAAGCTGGTGGTCGTCGACCCGCGGCGCACCGAGACGGCGCGCGAGGCGGACGAGCACGTGCCGATCCGCCCGGGCGGCGACGCGGCGCTGCTGCTCGCGATGACGGCGGTCCTCGTGCGCGAGGGCGCGCCGCCCGACGACGTGCGCGCCGCCGTGACGGGCTGGGACGAGGTCGAGCGCCGCTTGCGCGCCCTCGACCTCGACGCCTGCGCGCAGTCGAGCGGCGTGCCGCTCGCGACCATCGTCCGCCTGGCGCGCGAGTTCGCCGCGGCCCCGTCGTCGGTCGCGTACTCGCGCATCGGCGTGTGCAACGGGCGCTTCGGCACGCTCGCGACGTACGCGACCGACCTGCTGAACCTGGTCGCCGGGCGCCTCGGGCGCGAGGGCGGGGCGATGTTCACCACGCCCGCGATCGACGCCGTGCGCCTGATCCAGCTCACCGGCGGCGACGGCCACGCGCGCTGGCGCTCGCGCGTCCGCGGCCTGCCGGAGACGCTCGGCGAGGTGCCGTCGGCCGTGCTCGCCGACGAGATCGAGACCGAGGGCAAGGGCCAGATCCGCGCGCTCGTGACCTTCGCCGGCAACCCGGTGCTGTCGATACCGAACGGCGGCCGGCTCGACCGTGCCCTCGAGCGCCTCGAGTTCATGGCGTCGATCGACATCTACGTGAACGAGACCACGCGGCACGCGGACCTGATCCTGCCGCCCGCGTGGTCGCTCGCCGAGGAGCACTTCGACCTGCTGTTCCCCCTGATCTCGGTGCGCAACGTCGTGCGGCGCTCGCCGCCCGTGGTCGAGAAGCGCGCCGACGAGCTGCACGACTGGGAGATCCTGCTCGCGCTCACGCGGCGGCTCGGCGGCGGCCCGACCGGCGTGCCGGCGCTCGACCGCGTGCTGAACCTCGCCGAGCGCGTCGGGCTCCGCTGGACGCCGCTGCCGACGCTGTCCTTCCTGCTGCGCAGCGGCGCCTGGGGCGACGGCTTCCGGCCGTGGCGCAAGGGCCTCACCATGCGCGACCTCGACCGGGCGCCGCACGGCATCGACCTGGGGCCGCTCGAGCCCGGCGTCGCGCGCCGCGTGCAGCACGCCGACCGGCGCGTGCACCTCGCCCCGAGGCCGCTCGTCGAGGAGTGGGACCGCTTCGTCGCGTCGCTCGGGGAGCCGCGCGCGGACGGCGAGCTGCTCCTGATCGGGCGCCGCGAGCAGCGCACCAACAACTCCTGGATGCACAACGTGCCGGCGATGGTCGCGGGCTCGGAGCGCTGCCTGCTCTACCTCCACCCCGACGACGCCGCCGCGTGCGGCGTCGCCGACGGCGAGCTGGTGGTGATGGAGAGCCGCGTGCACCGCGGCGAGGTACGCGTGCGCGTCACCGACGAGATGATGCCCGGCGTCGTGAGCCTGCCGCACGGCTGGGGGCACTCGAAGGTCGCGTCCTGGCAGAAGGTCGCCGGCGCGACACCCGGCGTGTCGGTCAACGACTGGACCGACGAGCAGCTCGTCGAGGGCGTCGTCGGGCAGTCGATCCTGAACGGCGTGCTGGTGCGCGTCTACCCGCGCGCCGCGAGCGAGCAGCGCGTCGCGAGCTGAGGAGGAACGGCATGCAGGCTCTTCCAGCGGTCTACCGGCGCGCGCGGCCGCGCGAGCGCGACGCGGCCGACGACGTCGCTCGCTTCCTCGAGCGCTTCTTCCGCTTCGGCGCCGCGCCGAGCGTCGAGTCGTACATGCCGCTCTTCCACCCCGAGGCGACGCTGTTCGACGACGGGATGGAGCGCGCGATCGGCTACGCCGAGATCCCGGCGAGCATCGAGGCGACGCTCGCGCTCGCGCAGGACTTCGTCATGGTGCCCGAGCGCTGGCGGGCGAACGGACGTGCGCTGTTCGTCGAGGCGCGGAACGAGGCGACGGTCCTCGGCACGCGCCACGCATGGCGCTCGGTCTACCGCATCGACCTCGACGGCGACCGGGTGCGCCGCGGGCGGCGCTACTACGACCGCGCGCCGCTCCTCGCGGCGCTCGCGCCGGACGCGCCGCGGCTCGAGGACGCGCTCGCCGCGGCGCGCGGCGCCGACGGCCGCGAGGCCGCACC
>JBFMAS010000321.1:0-36031 GCA_040755575.1 Thermodesulfobacteriota bacterium | reverse complement strand
TCGCGTCCTCCGCAGTCTTGGAGGCGAGAGCCTCGAGCGCGCGCTTGACGTGCTTGTGCGCACCTTGGGGCGTGATGCCGACCTGCTTGCCGATCTCCTCGTACGTCAGCCCCGATCGGCGGAGCTCCACGCATTGGCGCCGGAGCTCGGCACCGCGGAGTCGGTCGCTCGCCGTCGTGCTCACCCGGGCGCCTCCACTGCATCAACTCGGGATGCATCAACCACGGGCGGCTCTTCGTCGCTCGCGCTCAGGATTGCTCGCACCTCGTCCTCGGCGAGCTCGCGTCGCTCGAGGAGCGCGGCGGCGAGGCGCTCGATCATCGGCCGATGCTGCTCGACGAGCTCACGGGCCTCCTCGCGCCACTGCTCAACGAGCTCGTCGGCGACAGTTCGCGCAAACCGTTCGTCGCCATGCCCGCCACCGTTCGATGCGACCGCGCCGGCGAGGGCGACCACGGCGCGGTCGCGAAGCGTCGTGGTCGGTCCGGGCCGCCAGTGACAGTCGCCGTCGACCCACCCCGATTCATCGCGCCGGGGGATGATCGCGACGGCGATTACGCGACCGCCGACGAGATGCGCCGCGACGGCGTGCGCAGCCTCGTGGCGGGCTGCGCGTGGGGTGAGCTCGAGCAGTGCCCTGACGAGGGCCTCGACGTTCCCACGCAGAACGGTCCCGAGAGCGTCCTCGGTGTTCACCTGGTCACCGCGTGCTCGATCACGGTCCACACGTGCTGCCGCCCGGATGGCGTCGTGACCGTGCGCGAAGCGCCGATGGGCGTCGCGTTGAGGTCGGCAATCGAGAGGTTGCCGGCGGCAAACTGCTCCCTCGTCGTGCAACGCGCGGATCGCGCCTCGGCCTTGCCCGCGAGGGCCGCACGAAGCAGCCGCTCGGCGTTGGCCGTCACCTGCGTCGCGAGCTGCGACGCGATGGCGTTGTTCCTTCGCTCGGCTTCCGCTCGCCGAGCCGCGATCTTTCGCTGACGCTCGGCCACGAGCTGCGCGACCAAGGGTCGGAGCGCAGCATCAACGTCGCTGGTTGCCATCCACCTCACCTCCGCCCGTCAAGAATATCACGCCGGCGGCCGTAGTCGATACGTGTCGACGAGGCTTCTCAGCGCGCTCTCGTTGCGCTTCTGCGCCTCCGCCTCGGCCTCGATCGCAGCGCGGATAGCGACCTGTTCCCGCTCGCGCGCCTGCGCGCGCTGTGACTCGATCTGCTCGAATCTTTGCACGGTATTCTCCCTTTCGTTGCGGACGCCGACGAGCCCCCGGGTCAGAAGTTCGACGATCATCCGCTCAGAGCTCCGTAACGCGCGGTAGCCGTTCCCTGTCGCGCCAGACGTGAATCAGCCGCTTGCAGTTGGACGGCACGGCGAAGTCGGCGAGGGCCTCGCGCTCTGCCGGCGACGGCGGCCGGTTGCTCTTCACCTGGACCAAGATGAAGTCCGTCGCCGAGACCCCGATGAGATCCCAACAGCCAAGCGAGCCTGCGGCGCGCGTGACGCTGTAGCCGGCCGCCTCGAGTAGCCGTCGAGAGCGCCACTCGTTCCGGCGACCCTTCGCACCACAGTTCATCGGCGGCGCTCCGCGTAGCGCGCGAGCGCTGCCTCCACGCGCGCCCGGCCTCCCTCAGGCGACGCCGGCTCGCCCGGCGGGCACGGTGCACCGCACCCCGCGCACCACGGCGCCAACGGGGCGTGCAGCCGCTCGAGGCAGCCGCATGTCAGGCAGCGCCGTCCCGTCTCGTCACCCACACCTCACCTCCCGTTCCCGCGCGCACGTTGGGCTGTGGCGGTTCTGCGCTGCCTCCAGTTGACTCGATAATAGCACCAGAGTTATATAACCCTCGTGGCATGGGAGGTTGAATACACCGACCAGTTTGGCGGCTGGTGGGACAACCTCTCCGAGAAAGAGCAAGAATCCGTGGACGCCTACGTGCAGTTGCTCGAGAAGCACGGGCCGACGCTCCGCTTCCCGTACAGCTCGGGTGTGAACGGCTCGCGTCACGACCACATGCGCGAGCTGCGGGTGCAGCACCAGGGCCGACCCTACCGCGTGCTCTACGCCTTCGATCCCCGACGCACGGCAATTCTGCTCATCGGTGGAGACAAGACGGGCAACGACCGCTGGTACGAAGAGTACGTGCCGATCGCGGACGACCTGTACGACGAGCACCTCAAAGAGATCGAGAAGGAAACGTGAGCCATGGCTAAGAAGTTCAGCGAGCTGCGCGCGAAGATGTCGCCGGAGAGCCGGCGCCGGGCCAACGAGCGGGCGCGCGCGCTCATGGCCGAGATGCCGCTCCAAGAGCTGCGCAATGCGCGGCACCTCACCCAAGAGGCGCTCGCCACCGCGCTCGGCAAGACGCAGCCGCAGATTTCGAAGCTCGAGAAGCAGAGCGATCTCTACGTGTCGACGCTGCGCAGCTACATCCGCGCCATGGGCGGCGAGCTCGACATCGTGGCGCGGTTCCCGGACGGAGCCGTGAAGATCAGCCAGTTCGAGGAGCTCGAGGCCTGACGCCGTGAGCGCCCCCGCCGCTGCCGGCGCCCGATCCTCGAGCACGGCGAATGGGCTCGTACCCGCAATCTCTATGGGCGCAATCTCACACCGCGAGATCACCTCATCGTCTGACCCCCGAGGGTGCCGACCAAGGGGTGCCGAATCCGCGATGATCGCTTGGATTCGCGCCGGCAACGTCGCCACCCGACGGGGCCCGAAGCGGACGGGCAGCGCGGCGCGGGAGTCAACGCAGGCATGCGGGGCGGTCACTGGTCCTCCACGATGCGGGCCTTGGCGCCGCACGCCTCGAGCCGCGCGAGCAGTTCCTCGGCGTCGCCCTCGTAGTCGGCGGCGCGGCGGTCGCCGGCCCGGCGTGCCTCGTCAAGGGCGCCGACCACGCGCTCGAGCGAGGCGAGGTCGGCCCGGATGCAGCGCTCGGGGTGCAGGACGACGGTCCACCCGTTCAGGCGGACGGGCCCTGGGCGCGGCTCGAGGGCGTCGACCTCGACGCGGAGCGACCCCGCTGGAGCCGCCGACCGACCTTTTGTCGCATAGGTCGCTTTTGTCGCACTCGGTGCTCCCCGCTCGGCGGGCTCATTCTCGACCTGCCGGCGCGCAGCAACACCACGAGCCAGGGCCACGTAGTCGACGCGGTGTTGCGACAAAAGCGCCATAAGCGACCAAAGCCCCCTACGCTGCCCGCCACCGCTCGGCCGGGCGGCCGCCGGTCTGCTCGGTGCTGACGGTGGCGAGCCCGGCCCGAGCCAGGGCCACGAGAGCGCCGCCGAGCCGGCCGGAGCCATGATGGCGCCCGAACAGGTCGCGGATCTCGGTCCGGGTCAGCCCGGTCGCGCTGCGTCGCAGCGCCTCGAGGATCTCGTCGGCGATCGGATCGCCGGTCGCGTCCCCGAAGACGTACTGCGTCGACGCCTCGGCATAGGCCCACAGGGCGAGCGCGGCGAGTAGGTGCTCGTGCTGGATCTCGCTCGCGCAGTCGAGCAGTGCATACAGCAGCGCGAGCCGGACCACGTGCGCCTCCGCGCGGGCTGTCAGCGCGCCGAGCAGCCCCGGCCGCTCGCCGGAGAGCACCGGATAGACGCGCGTCCATGCGTCAGCGGCCTCGGCGTCCATCGCCACCCTGCCGGTCGCGCGCCCGTGCTTGACGGCGCGCTCGAGGCGCTCGACGAGCGGCGCGAGGTCGGTGCTCGCGCCGCCGCCGAAGGGCAGCACGCGAGCTCGGCGCACGCACAGGTACAGGTGCCGATTGCCGTAGCCGTTCGCTTGTTCAACGGCGTCGAGTTCGCGCCGAAGCTCTCCCTCGGTCACATGTGCGATCACGGAGATATGCGCGCCGGTGGCGCGAGCTGGCGAATTCTTCGTCAACGCCGCGAGAACCTGCTCTCCGTCCCACGCGCGGCGCAGGATGGGCGACAGTGTGTTGCCTTGCCTTTGCATCGCGCGCAGCGCGCTCGCGATCTCGGGCTCGATCACCAACAACCGCTTGTCCGCGATGCCGGGATCGACGAGCACCTGCTCGACCATGCCCGTCTTGCGGTTGCGATCTGGCCGATAGATCGCGTCTCGCACCGCCCACAGCAGTCCCTCGCCGGACGACAGACCCGAGACGACCCGCTCGTTGTCCCATGCCTCATCCACGCTGCGGAGCAGACGGCGAATACGCCGCTCGGCTGTTCCCTTGCGCCCCTTCGCGGTCGCGCCGACAAGCACATAGTACTCATTGGCGCGGTGCTCGGTGTCCTCCACGCGGTAGTGCGCCTGCCGGTTGATCATCGAGCCGTAGCCGGCGAGCACGTGCGCGAGGAGCGCAACCGAATCGGCCTCGGTGTCGGGCTCGATCGCGCGCACGATATCGCCAGCGAGCCCGTGGTATGCCTCCGGCGCTGGCGGCGATGGCCACGCGCGCTTGCCACGCGCGTCGCCGCCGACCGGGTCGGCCTCTGCGCCCAGCGGCGGCACATCGTCGCGCGATGTGGTTGACGGCCCGCCCAGCGGGTCGGGCAGCAGCTCGTCGGCGTCCTCGACGCCGAGCGCGCGCAGTCGCTCGGCGACCGAGGGGCGTACGATGTACTGATCGCGCGCCGACAGGCGCTCGTAGTGGGCGAGGATATCGGCGATCGGAGCCTCTTGCGCGTCGTGTGCTCCTGCGCGATGCTCGGCATGTCCACCCTCAGGGACATCTTGGCGGCCGGCTCGGGGGCTCCCACCTCGGTCGGCCGCGCTACTATGCGCGCTCACGTCCCAACTCCACCACCACCCCGCGCGGTCATGGCGGATCACGCTGCCTTGCTGCGCCGGCGTCGTGCAGAAGCCTCGGCGCTGCTGTCCGCCGTCTCTCGGATGGCCGACTGCCGTCCTGCCCACTCGTCGCAGTCGCGCCGGGCATAGAGCACGATCTTCCCGTGCTTCCGGAAGCGCGGGCCTCGGCCTCGCGCCCGCAAGGTCTTGAGCGATGCCGCGGTCAAGCCAAGATACTGTGCCGCTGCCGCCGTCCGCATCCACTCTCCCATCGTCGCCTCCATCCGCGCTCGGGCGCTCCGTCATGCGCGCCTATGCGCTGTCGGGGGCGTACGCGGTTGGTCGCTCTCGGGCGACGCGGGATTAGCCAGCCTGACGCGAGCAACACTAATCCCGCCACGCGTACTGCGGGATCTCGCCGAGCAGCTGCACTGCGTTATTGATGCCGTCGGAGACGGTTCGGCGGTCGTTCCGCCACGTGTGATCGCGGCCTTGGTGATACCCGCCCGCAGTTGCGCAGTATTCTCGGGCGAGCTCGTCGGTTGGGACTCCGAGGACGTGATGGCGGTAGTACCAGCGCGCGTCCCTGGTGAGCGTTGCGTGACCCTTAGCTCGCGGTAGGCGCCCCTTCTTCGCGCCGTGACTGGGCTGCTGCGCCAGCTTGATGAAGGCCGCGAGGTACTCAGCCGTCAAGCGCTGTATCGCCGTTGCGCGGTCCTCGTTCTCGTGCGTGGCGAACGTCATCGATACCTTGGGTGCGGGATCGGCAACCCAAACAGTGCGGACGCCCTCCGAGGCACCAACGGCGCAACCCTCGATGCAGTTGGCGAACGTCTCCGTAAGATCCCACGACACCCAGGGCCATCCCGGGCGCAGCAAGTCGCGCACAAGCGCTTCCGCGGCCGGGCCGAGGCGGCGGATGCCGTTCTTCACTCGTCGGCCAAGTTGCTCGGAAGCCTTCTCGTACTTGACCGCAAGGCGTTCGAGTCGCCGGCGAGCTCGTGAGTCGAGAGCGGCGATCGCATCGCCGGCAGCCGGCGTGTTGAGCGCGGCTCGGTTCGGCAGGTTCAACCTGCTAGCCACCGCGTCGCCTGCAGCGAGGAGGGCCTCGAGCGCGGCGAAGATCCCGGTCTCCACTCCCCAGCCGTTGAATGCGTCGATGACGCGGGGGTGCGTGCAGAGCTCCGCCATGAAAGCGGAACGAACGACGGCGTGCCGGTAGTTGTCGGTGGGCGAGCCCGAGAGGCTATGGGCCAGCGCCACGTAGGGCAGCTCATGCTCGGAGACGGTGGGTGGGCTCGCCGCCCTCCCTTGCGCCGTCTTAGCGGTAGGTCTACGTCTCGGCACGGAATCACTCCTCGGCAAGGGTGTTCCACATCCCGGCCCGCCCCGGCGCGCGAACGCCGAGGCGGGCCACCTCTTCAGCTCGTCACGCTGCGCCGTTCATCTCCGCACCGTTGACGGCGCCGCCGTTCATGTGCTGGCTCTCGGCCTTCTCGACGGCGCGAAGGCGCGCGCGCACCTCGGCATTCACCTGCCGGTAGATCGTGCGCTCCTTCTTCCACTTCTTCCACCGCGCCTTCGCCTGCGCGGTCGGCACGCGCTGGTGCAGCTCGACGTTCTTCAATTCGAGCTCCTCGAGCTTGATACCGTGCTTCTCGAGCATCCGGCGTTCCGCTTCATCGGCATGCACGAGCTTGTAGTTGCGATGCCCGTAGCCCTCGAGCGTGCTGGGCGTCGGGCTGTCGTGCCTCCACACGACAAGGCCAAGCTTGAGCTCGCACCGGATCAGATCGTGGCCTGCGGTTTCCATGAGCAACATCGCGTTGTCTCCTCACCCGCCGCCATGGTTGATCGCATGCTCGGCAGGCGGCAGAGCCGAGCACGTGGACGCCGCGGCGACGGTCGCCGTGGCGTCATCGCGTCGTCGACTTCACGGAGGGCGCGCGCTCGTTGGCGAAGCGGAATCCGGCGCGGCGCAGGGCGCGACGTTCGGATGAGCTTGCCTCGATCAGCGTGAGCGGATCGCCCACGGCGTGCAGCTCACCGTCGCCGTCCTCGAGGAACGGAATCCGGATCAGGCGGACTCGATGGACTCTTCCGCTGCAGTGCGATCGGACCTTCATAGCCCTCTCCTTGACCATCACTCGTCCGGAGTGACGTCGACCGTCGTGGCTGGGGGCACGGTCGCCCGCTGCTCGCTTTCGTTGTTCTCGTTGTTCGATCGCAGCGCGCGCAGCTTCGCGCCGTGCGCCTCGAGCGCCCGGTGCGTCGCTTCGAGCTCGGGGTGCACGTAGCGGTCGGTGGTTGCGAGCTGCGAGTGCCCGAGCGCGCGCTTGATGATGAACGCGCTTTCGCGAGCGTCGCCGAGCGAGCTGCCCACCGCGTGCCGAAGGTCGTGGATGCGAAGATCGCCGAGGCCGGCACGGGTTCGGACCTCTTGCCACACGCGCTTGGGCTCGGTGCGTGGTCCACCCTTGTCAGACGGGAAAAGGAACGCCGAGGTCGCGCGCGACGGAAGCTGCAAGAGCACCTGTAGGGCCTCGCTCGAGAGCACCACGACGTGCTCTCTCTTCTGCTTCGTGGCGGTGCGCGGTAGCACGAGCACCGGCGGCACGTGATCCGGCCGGAACCACTGCCAGCGCGCCGACAGCAGCTCGGTGCGGCGACAGCCCGTCAGGAGCAGCAAGAGGAAGTAGCCTTGCCACAGCGGATCGGGCTCGGCCGCGACCGCCTCGAGCAGCTTCCGCGTCTCCGTCGCCGTCAAGGCTCGTTCGCGCGGCGCCTCGGGCTCACGGCGAAGCCCCCAGGCAGGGTTGTCGCCGTCGATCAGCTCCTGATCGATCGCCCACCGGTACAGGTGGCGCAGCAGCGCGAGCGTGCGGTTGGCCTCGTAAGGGCCGCTCTGCTCGGCGATGCGGTGCATCAAGCGAGCGACGTCGCGGCGCGGGATCGAGCTTGCGATCTTCGACTCCCAGCGCTTGAGCTGGCGCGCCCACCGGCGCTCATCTTCCGTCGCGGAGCGCTCGGCCTTTCGGTGGCGCTTCTTGTAGTCCTGCCACAGCTCGCCGAGGGTCGGCTCGCCACGACGCTCGGCGCGCTCGTCGGCAGGACGCTCGCCGGCATCGAGGCGGGCACGCAGCGCTCGCGCTCGGATGCGCGCTGCGGCGAGCGAGAGCTCGGGGTGGCCGCCGATCAGGATGTAGCGCAGGCGACCGTCCTGGCGCGCCCTGAAGCCCCAGCGCAGCACGCCCGACGGCTGGACGCGGATGACGAGACCCGGCACGGCGCCGTCGCGGACCTCGTATTGGCGATCGCGCGGCTTCAGCCGGGACAGCCGCGCGGCAGTCAGCTCGGGGAGGCGCTTCGGCATGGCAGCTCAAGTGCACATACAGTGCACGGGCTTGTCAACCTACCGCACCCCCGGGAACCCTACTGAATCCTTGCACCACAAGGACTTCGGAAAAGCGCTTGTTGCGCCTGACGCTTGCCCACAGACTCTTAATCAGCGGGTCCTCGGTTCGATCCCGGGGCGGCCCATTCCGAACCCCAGGCGCTGCCTCGGGTTTGTCGTCCCCGGTCCGAGCGAGGAGCGGCGCAGCAGGCTCGCCGTCGGCAACGCAGCGAGCAGCCGCGCGCCGCTCGTGCCCACTCGAACGCCAGCCCCGCGCCGCTTCAGGCGGAGCGACCGCATCTTGGCTTCTGCGCCACCCCACCGTCCGACCGAGCAGGCCGAGAGCGAGAGCACGGTGTCCGAGCGGCATGCTACGCAGAGGGCGATGACGCTTCACAGGTTCCACCACCGGGGATACACGCTCGGCTACGAGGTACACGGCGAGGGCGAGCGCGTGGTGGTTCTCACCAACGGGCTGCTGCTCGACGCGGGCGTGAATCGGCGGCTGGCGCGCAGCCTCGCCGCGCACGGGTTTCGCGTCGTCCTCCTCGACCTGCTCGGTCATGGCACGAGCGACAAGCCACCCCACGCCACGCAGCACCGCATGGACCGCTACGCGCGCCAGGTGATCGCCCTGCTCGACGAGCTCGGTGTCCAGCGGGCCGTGGTGGGCGGCGTGTCGCTGGGTGCCAATGTCTCGCTACACGTCGCGGTGCAGGCCCCCGGCCGGGTCGCGGCGCTGCTCGTCGAGATGCCGGTGCTCGAATGGGCGACGCCGGCGGCTGCCAGCCTTTTCGTCCCGCTGCTGCTCGCCGTCAGCTTCGGCGGACGGCTCTTCGGCTCGGTGAGCGCGCTCGTCCGGTGGTTGCCACGGAGCGGGAACGATCTGGTCGACAGCTTCCTCGGCACGTTCTCGATGAAGCCCGAGGCGATCGCCGCGGTGCTGCACGGCATTCTCGTGGGTCCCGTAGCGCCCGAGATCGAAGAGCGGCGTGCGATCGTCGCGCCGACGCTGATCATCGGGCACGAGAACGACCTGATCCATCCCTTCAGCGATGCCGAGAACCTCGCGCAGCAGATCCCGGGTGCACGTCTCGTCCAGGCCAAGTCGATGTTCGAGCTGCGCCTCGACCCCGAGCGGCTCACGGGGGAGATCGTGCGGTTCCTGAACGGGGTGTGGGGCGTGGAGCCGCCGGCGCGGCTCGCCGCCGGCGAAGAGGGTGTCGCACGCTAGGATGACGGTCGGCCGTACGAGCACCCCGTACCGCCCCGGCCGAATGGCGCGGTCGGGTGGCGAGCGGGTCGCCGTGCCCCCGAAGAGCGGCAATCGGGCATGCGCGCCGGCTGCGCTTGGTTGCAGAGCTCGGAGCGGGACCCTCTTCTTGACGAGCGCCTCGCTGCCCGCGTAGCCACGCCCCGGCGCTGTCGAGCAACGACTTCGTCTTCACGGGCTGCGCGGCAAACGGCTCGCCGCACGCCTCGTGCGCTCTATCCGCCGCGCGGACCGAGGCGTATGACGTCGTCGAGCGATGCCGGAGCTGCGCGCACTGCCCCGGACTCGAGCCCTCGACGTCCCCGGGCATTCATTTCATCCCCCGCAGATGAGGGCGACGTCGCACGGATCCCTTGCCCGGCTCGCGCTCGCGGCGATCCTCGTCCTCGGTGCTGGCCTGCGGGTGTGGAACGCGGCGACTGCCTTCGTCTTCTCCGACGAGAGGCACGCCGTCAGCGACGCCTTCGCGCTTGCCTCGCTCCCTGCGGGCGATGCGTTGCGCTTCCTTCGTTACCACCCACGGGACCACCTTCGACTGGACCCTGCCACGGGAGCGCTCGCGCCCTGGAGCGATTGGGGAAAGGACGCGCGCCTCGGTCACCCGTGTCTCTTCGATTACGTCGCCGGCGTGGTCATTCGGCTCGTTCGTCCGGGCTGGCCGGAGCCCGCTCTGCTGCTCGGCCGCCTGGTGAACGCGGCGGCTGACACGGTGGCCGTCGGCCTGCTCCCCCGGCTGGTTGGCCAGCTCGGCGGTGGCACGGCGTGCGGGCTCCTCGCGGCCCTGCTCTATGCCGTCTTTCCGCCGGCCGTCACCTACGGGTCGATCGGCAACTTCGATCCGTTCCTCGCACCTCTGGCCGTACTCCTCGCCATCACGCTGCTCGACCCGCGGCCTGGACTCGGGCCATGGGTGCGGGCCGGGATCGTGACGGGACTGCTCGCAGCGGCGAAGCAGACGGGCCTCCTTGCCATGGTCCTCGTTCCCATCGCGCGGAGCGGGCAGCGGGGCTGGAGCCGCGGCATGCTCGCTTGGGGGGTCACGAGCCTCGTGGTGCTCGCGTGCTTCACGAGCCCGACGGCGTACCTCGACGGCCTCCTGCACCCGTCGCACGAGGTCGGCCGCGTGCGTGTGTACGGCGCCTCCAAGATCGCGCACCAGCTCTCGCTGCTCTACGACCCGGCATCCTACTTCTACCTGAGCTTCTCGTGGCACGGCGCGCCGCTCGCACCCCTCATGGCGCGCAGCCACTACGTCCTGACGCCGGCCTACCTGGCGCTGTTCGCGATCGGAGCGGCAGCCGCGCTCGCCGGCCGGCGCGCGCGGGAGCTGTTCGTGCTCTGGGGACCGGCCGTTCTGCTGCTCGTCGCCGTCGACTCGTCCTTGTTCATGTGGCGCTACCAGCTCGCCTATCCGCTCCTGTGCGCGGGAGCTGCCTACGAGCTGGTGCGACTCGGACGGAAGGCCGGCGTGGCGGCGGGGCTCGCGGCGCTCGCTCTCGGTGCGAGCGTGCTCTTGCCGCAGCGCGCCGGCCGAAACGGCGCACTCGATCTCGGCAGCCTGCTGCTCATGAACCCGCAGGTCCCGCAACCGCAGGGCCGTTTCCGGATCGTTTGCCGGCCGGCGTGGAGCTTCGAGCGGCGGCTGTGGCTCCCGGCCGGCGAGTACGACGTGGCCGTCCGCACCACCGGGCCGCTGCCGCGTCTCGTCCTCGACGGGCGGCCGGTCGATCTCGGGCCGCGTCCGGTGCGAGTGGAGCTCACCGGCCGGCTCCACCAGCTCCGGCTCTCCTGCTCCGCGGAGACCACGGTTCGCGCCATCGTGCTTCGACGGCACGTCGACGAAGCGTAGCGGCTGCTCGTCGGGCAGCCCGTCGAGGACCTTCAGGGCGGCGGCGGCGGTCCGGGAGGGAACGGCTGCGGCTCGCTCCAGCCGCCCTGCTCGCCGTACCAGTGCCGGAACGTGCCGGTCTCGAGATCGAGGACGCCGATGAAGCGATCGGCCTCGGGGTCGTAGTAGTAGGCGAGGCCGGGCTGGTCGTCGTAGACGAGCACCATGAGCCACGCGTCGGGCGTGACGAAGTACCGCGCGACGTACACGCGCCCGTCCGCGTCCCAGCTCCAGGCCGAGTAGTACGGCTCGAACTCCTCGACGCCCGGACCCGGCTCGGCGACGTACGGGTAGTCGTACCAGTAGGGAAACGGGTATCCCCACGCGAAGAGCGGCGCGAAGAAGAAGCCGAAGTTCTTGTGATGGTGCCGCGAGTGCCAGTGCGAGCCGCCGTGCGACGGCCCCCGGAAGTGGAACGGCGGACGGCCCCCGCGGTCGCGCTGGCCGTCACGGGGATGGCCGCCGCGACCGGGATGGGTCGGACGCGCGCCGCCGCCCCGATGGGTCGGACCGCCGCCGCCGGGATGGATCCGGCTCCCACCGCCGCCCGGATGGATGGTGCGCCCTCCGAAGCCACCGGGCGACATGTGCGCGCCGCCCGGCATGCCGCGCTGGGCCTCGGCAGGCGGCGCACCGGGGACGGCGAGCGGCGCAGCGGCGAAGACGACCGCGCACGCGAGCCGCGTGATCGCAGCGCAGCGTTGTGGCCGCACGTCCACGACGAGTCGACTCTATGCCGGCGGACCCGCGTCGGGTAGGGAGGGCTGCGGGAGCGGAAGCGCCGCTGCTTCGCTCGTCGCCGCCTCCTCCAGGCGCGCGAGAAAGCCGTCGCGCGGGCCGAGGCGCACGCGCAGCGGCTCGCCGCCGGGGTGCGGACGCGTGAATTCGACCAGCGCGTCGGGCGCGTCGCCGGTCGCGACCAGGCGCAGCTCGTGAGAGCCCTCCGCGAGGAAGCCGAGGTCGAGCGCGAGGTCGAGGTCGCCGTCGGAGCCGCTGATCCCCGCGAGCCACCAGTCGTCTCCGGAGCGCCGCGCGAGGACCGCGTGCGTGTCGGGATCGCCCGAGACCAGCCGCGTCTCGTCCCAGGCGGTCGGCACCGCGGCGAGCAGCTCACGCGCGAACGGCGCCTGCGCGAACACACGCCGGAAGCCCGTCGTCGGGTCGGCGTCGGCACGGTCGGCGAAGTGCTGGATGCCCGACTCGAAGGCGACCGCGAGCGCGAGCTGGTGCGCGTACGTGATGCCCTTCTGCTCGAGGGCGGCGGCGAAGGTGACCGGCGTGTAGTCCATCGAGCCGACGACGTTCCGCCCGAAGACCAGGCGGACGTTGTCGATCGCCGAGGGGCCGTAGCGCAGCCGGTAGAACTCCGCTCCGTGCACCGCTTCCATCGAGGCGAGGTTCGGCCAGGTCCGCTGCCAGCCGCGCGGCAGCGTCGAGCCGTGGAAGTTCACCAGCAGCCGGTGTGCCCAGGCGTCGGCGAGGATGTCGAGGTACTGTGCGATGCGGTCCTGCTTGTCGCTCTGGAAGAAGTCGACCTTGATGCCGCGCACGCCGTAGCCGGCGATGCGTGCCATCTCGGCGCGCCGCACGGCCGGATCGTCCATGCGATCGCGCGGCTTCTCGGTGATCACGTTGTGCGTGCCGCCCGAGTTGTACCAGAGCACGATGCCGACGCCGCGCTCGGCCGCGTAGGCGACCAGCGCAGCGACGTCCTCCTCGGGCGCGGGCCACTCGCTCCAGTTGGCGTCGACGAGCACGTACTCCCAGCCCATCGCGGCGGCGAAGTCGACGTACTCGCGCTGCAGCGAAGGATCGCCGGTGTCCTGGCTCGACCACGACCAGGCGCTGCGGCCGGGACGAAGCCACGGCGCGTCGGGCGAGACGCCGTCGGCGGGCGGAGCGCTCAGGTCGTCGACCAGGGTCGACTCGACGACGCTCGCGAGCTCGCCCACGAGCGCGACGTGCCACGGCGTCGTCCAGGGCAGCGCGGCGCGCGGCATCGCCTCGCCGACGCCGTTCCCCTCGTCGGGCGCGGGGAAGGCGACCCGGTAGAGCGTGCCCTCGGGCTGTGCGAGGTGCGTACCGGCGTAGGAGGCGTCGAGCCCGGCCTCGGCGAGGAAGACGTGAGCGCCGCCCGGGACGCGGAAGAGAGCACCCCAGCTCCAGCCGTTCTGCGCGTTGGTCTCGCCGGCCGCGACCTTGCGCGGGAACTCCTCGTAGGCGGGTCCGAACGGGGTCGCGCGATCGTAGGGCTGCAGCCACGCGTCGGTGCCGGCCGGCAGGCGAAACCCGGACTCCTCGGCGACCGCGGTCGCGTCGCCGCCGCCGAGCAGCCGGTAGCGGAACGCCACGCCGTCGTCGGCAGCGCGCAGCTCGATCTCGAGCTCGGCGCCGGCGGGGTTCGCGAAGCGAAGCGTCAGCTCGCGCGCGTGGTGGCTCCTCTCGCGGCGCTTGCCGAACGGGGTGCGGTACGCGTCGGCGATGTCGCGCCGTCGCTCGCTGATCCAGGCGAGCCCGTCGACGAGGTCCTGCGCGGTCGTGCGCAGGCCGAGCGGAGACCAGACGACCACCTCGGCGTCGTCGCGCAGCACCCGGTAGTAGAGGCGCACCGCGTCCGGGTAACCGCCGTCGCCGCCGCGATCGGTCTGCGCGACCTCGATCGCGAGCCGCCCGCTCGGCGAGGCGAGCCGCCAGCTCTCCGGGGCCGAGGCGTCGCCACAGCCGGCGGCCATCGCGAGCGCCACCAGCGCCGACGTCCATGGTGCGGCTCTCGCGATGCGCGACCTCTTCGTCCTCATTTGCCCGACACTAGATATCGCCCGCCACGGGGAGATCAACGAAGCTTGACGGCGCCGCACGCTGCCGTACAACTCAGCGGACGAGCGGCTCGCATGAGTGACGTCGTGACCACCGACGTGCTGCCGCGCCTCGAGGCGACGGCCCGCCTCGGGCTGCCGCGCTTCGACATCGCGCCATCCGCGCCGGTGACCCTGATCCACCATCGCGAGAACGCGGTGTTCCGCGTCGACGATCCCGCCGACGGACGGTCGTGGGCGCTGCGCGTGCACCGTCCCGGCTATCGCACCTCGGACGAGATCCGCTCCGAGCTCTGCTGGATGGACGCGCTCCGCAGCGCGGGCGTCTCCACGCCCCGGGCTCGTCCTGGCGCCGACGGTGACGCGCTCCAGCTGGTGGCGCCGCCCGACGGGGGCGCACCGCTTCAGGTGGACGTCCTCGGCTGGGTCGAGGGCACGTCGCTCGCAGCCGGCGGCGAAGGGCCCGAGGTCCATCGCCTCGTCGGCCGCACCTCGGCGCTCATTCAGCTGCACGGACGAGCGTGGGCGCCGCCGCCGTGGTTCTGCCGGCCCACCTGGTCCGTCGACGCGCTGCTCGGCCGGCGCGCGCTGTGGGGCGACTACGCCGACCTGACGGTCCTCACCGCGGACCAGCTCGCGCTCCTGCACCGCGCGGCCGAGCTCGTCCGGCGGCGGCTCGACGCGTTCGGTCGCGGTCCGGATCGCTTCGGCCTCACGCACGGCGACCTGATGCCGGACAACGTGCTGGTCGCGGACGGCGTGCCCTTCGTCATCGACTTCGACGACGGCGGCTACGGCTGGTACCTGTACGACCTCGCGACCCTCGTCGCCGACAAGGTGCTCGACCCGGCCTTCGCTGCGGTGCGGGACGCGTGGGTCGAAGGCTACCGCACGGTGGCACCGCTCCCCGACGAGCACGTGCGTCAGCTCGACGTGCTGGTGATGGCGCGGCTGCTCCTCGGCCTCGGCTGGATGCACACGCGCCGCGAGACGCCGATGGCGCGCGACTTCACCGCGCTGGTCGTGCACCTCGCCTGCGTGCAGGCGGAGAAGCTCCTCGGAGGGACGACATGAGCGACGCGAAGCGACGTGCCCTCGACCTCGCGGCACGCCACGTCTGCCCGGACCGCGTGCGCACCTTCGGCGCGACCGGCATCGATCTGGTGATCGGCCGTCGCGAGGGCTACCGGCTCCGGGATCTCGACGGGCGCGAGCTGCTCGACTTCCACCTGAACGGCGGCGTCTTCAACCTGGGACATCGCAATCCCGAGATCGTGGCCGCGCTGCGCGACGCGCTCGACACGCTCGACGTCGGCAACCACCACTTCCCGAGCCTCGCGCGCGCGGAGCTCGCGGAGGCGCTGGTCGCCACCATGCCGGGCGATCTCCGCTACGTGGTGTTCTCGCCGAGCGGCGGCGAGGCGATCGACGTCGCGATCAAGTCGGCACGCCACGCCACGCAGCGGCGCACCATCGTCTCCATCCAGAAGGGCTATCACGGTCACACCGGGCTCGCGCTGGCGGCCGGCGACGATCGCTTCTCGCGCCTCTTCCTGTCCGAGGGCCCGCGCGAGGACTTCGTGCAGGTGCCGTTCAACGACCTCGACGCGATGGAGGCGGCGCTCGGGCAACATGCGGTCGCCGCCGTCGTTCTCGAGACCATCCCCGCCACGTACGGCTTTCCGCTGCCGGCGCCCGGCTACCTTTCCGGCGTGAAGGCGCTCTGCGAGCGGTTCGGCGCGCTCTACGTCGCCGACGAGGTGCAGACGGGCCTCGGACGGACGGGACGCATGTGGGGCGTCGAGTGCTTCGGCGTCGCCCCCGACGTGCTCGTCACCGGCAAGGGCCTCTCGGGCGGGCTGTATCCGATGTCGGCCACGGTGCTGACGCCGCGCGCGGCGCAGTGGCTCGAGCAGGACGGCTGGGGCCACGTGTCCACCTTCGGCGGCGCCGAGGTCGGCTGCCGTGTGGCGCAGAAGGTGCTCGAGATCACGACCCGCGCCGGCGTCCTCGACGGCGTGCAGGCGATCTCCGATCGTCTCGCCGCCGGGCTCGAGACGCTCCGCGCGAGGCACCCCGACTGGCTGCTCGAGATCCGGCGACAGGGTGTCGTGATGGGGCTGCGCTTCGCACACGAGCGCGGCGGCCAGCTGATGACGCGCGCCCTCCACGACGCCGGGCTGTGGGCGATGTTCGCCGGCTTCGACACGTCGGTCCTGCAGTTCAAGGCGGGTCTCCTGATCGACGCCGCCGACTGCGACGAGGCGCTCGGCAGGTTCGAGGACGGCATGCGTCGCTGCATCGCGATGCTGGGGCGATGAGGCGCGCGCTGGCGATGTCGGCCGACTTCTCGTGCCGAGCGCGGCGTCACGCGGAGCCGCTCGCCGGAGACACGTCCTGAGCTCGCCGATGCCCGTGCGCAGCGCGCTCGTGTTCTCCGACGTCCACCTCGGCTGGACGGTGTGCACGCGGCATCACGCGAGCTGGCTCGGACGGCTCGACGCCGCGGCGGACGACGCCGAGCTCGTGCTGCTGAACGGCGACGTGATCGACGGCTACCGGCGCGCGCCCGGAGCCGCTGCGCGCGAGCTGGTGCACGAGTTCGTCGAGCTCGTGGCGCGATGGCGCCGCGAGGGCCGGCACGTCGTCTACGTCGAGGGCAACCACGACGCAGCACTGGACGCGGCGTTTCCGCTGCGACCGGACCGCTGGCAGCTCGACTTCGAGACCGACGCGGGCCACCGCGTTCGCGCGCTGCACGGGCACCGCTTCGCGCCGGGCGCGTCGACCTGGGAGAGGTACGACCGCCTCGGGCGGCGCGTGCTGGCGATCGAGAACGCCGTCTACGCCCGCCGGCCGGCGCTCCAGGCGCTGTACCGGCTCGGACCGGGCTGGCTCGTCTCGGCGGCCGGCTTCGTCGAGTGTGCGCTCGGCCGCCGTCAGCTGCCGCGCCGGCTCGACGCCCTCGCGGGCGACGTCGACGTGCTGCTGCACGGGCACATCCACTACGGCCCGGGACGGGGAGCCGTCGGCCGCGTCGAGACCTGGCGAACCGGGTCGTGGGTGTCGCCGGGACACCTCGGCACGGCCGACCGCATGCTGCGCTATCGCGACCGGCGCTTCGAGCGGATCGGCTGGGCGGGCGGTCGCTGGCGCGCGTTCGACGACGGTCGCTGAGCCGCGCCGCCCGGCCCGACGGGCGACACCAGGCGGCGCAGCGGCGGCAGCAGCATGGGCAGCAACGCACCTACCGCACCGGGAACGCCACCTCCCACTGCACCGCCGTCCGCGGCGCGTACGCGCAGAACGTGCCCATGCGCACGCACTCGCGCAGGTGCTCGCCGAGCGCCGCGTGCGCGTCGAGCAGCTTGCCGATGTGCGTGCGCACCACCTTGGTCACGGCCTTGCGCGCGGTCTCGGCGGGGCCGCGCGTGCGCGAGCGTCCGGCGAAGCTCTGCGCGAGCTGGGAGACGAGGAAGTCGAGCTCCGTGCGGATGCGGTCCGCGCGCCCGATGTCGCAGCGCTGCTCGGCGTCCTCGAGCTCTTCGCGGAGCTCTTCGAGGCGCGCGCGATACTCGCGCCGGGCGTGCGCGTCGGGCGCGTCTTCCAGCGCGGCGCCCGCCGAGCCGATGGTGAGGCCCTCAGGCGCCGCGGTGGCGGTCGCCGTCGCGGCCGGCGGCGCACCGCCCGCCAGCTCGAGGACGTGGAAGTCGCGCCCGGGCGCGGCGAGCAGGGCCGCGAGGTAGCGCGGGCCCTTGCCGTCGCGGATCCGGAGCTCGCGGTCGCCGAAGCGCACGTGCCAGACGTCGCCCTCGCAGCGAAACGCGTTGGCCGTCGGCTCGACGCGCTTCGCCTCGAGGCGCGCCTCGAGACGGGAGACGCGCGCCGCGACGTCGCGCAGACCGAGGTCCCTGGCGCACTGTGCCGCCTCCGCGAGCATCTCCGCGATGCGGCCGCGCTCGTCGGCCGCGCCGGGCAGCGACAGACGGAGGCTCGCGAGCAGGCTCTGCGCTCGCGCGACGATCGGCGGCGAGCCTGCGCGCCTGCCGAGCCGGATCGCGGTCTCGAAGTGCTCCGCCGCGTCGTCCGGGCGACCGCACAGGCGCGCGAGTCCGCCGAGCAGCAGCGCCCAGGGTCCGACGGTCTGGCAGCCGTCGACGCTCCACGGGAACGGACGACGCGCCACGCACTCGTAGAGCAGCGGCGCGTGCTCGCGGTCGCGCAGCGCGACGCACAGCGCGGCGAGCCCCGCGAGATAGGCACGCGCCATCACGCCACGCTCGCCGGCGGCGAGCCCGCGCGCGAGCAGGTCCTGAAGCTCGGCCCGGGCCGCGACGGCGTCGCCGCGGGCGAGGCGAGCGAGCGCGCGGAACGGGCGCCACGCGGCGCCGCCCGGATGCGCGTCGACGAAGGACTCGATCTCGGGTGCGACCTCCTCGAGCCGTCCCTGGAGGGCGTGCCACATGATGCGCTGGGTCGCGTACACCGCGTCCGTGTTCGGCAGCTGCGCGCGACGGCCCGTCACGGCGGCGCGCTCGATCGCTTCGTGCGCTTCGGCGAAGCGTCCCTGCAGGCAGGCGCGGAGTGCCTGCAGCGCGTCGGCCAGCCAGAGGGCTTCCGGCACGCGCGACGACGCGGCCTCCGTGGCGAGCGCATCGACCTCGGCCGAGAAGTGCTCGGGCTTGCCCATCGCGAGGAGCCGCATGGCGCGCGCATGCCGGATCGCGGCGGCGTACTCGTGCTCCCCTGCGGCCTCGGCCGCCTCCAGGATCTCGAGCGAGCTCGGCACGGCCACGACGGCTGCGCCCTGCCGCATGCCCATCGCGTCGGCGTACGACGAGGTGATGAGGGCGATCGCGAGCGGGCCGGCGGCGTCGGCGCGCCGGGCGGCGGCGGCCGCCTCGTCGCACAGCGCGAAGACGCGGGCGCCCTGCGCGAGCTCGTTGGCCGCGATCAGGTCGCCTGCGAGCCGGGCGCAGAGGCGCGCCCGCAGCGCGTCGTCGAGCGCCGTGCCCGCGCGACAGGCCTCCTCCAGGACGGCACGCACGGCCGGCTCGACGCGCCCCCACTCCGGGATCGGCCCGGCGTAGACGAGGGCCGCCCGCGCGAACGCGTGCTGGTCTCCGGTCCGGCGTGAGGACGTCATCACGTTCTCGCAGCGCGCGCGTGCCGCCGGGACGTCGCCCACGGCGCGCAGCGCGCGGGCGAGCGCGAGCTCGATCTCGGCGGCGCGCGCGGCGCCGAGCAGGCCGGAGCGCGCTGCCACGTCGAGCGCGATCTCGTAGAGCCGGACCGCCTCCTCCCAGCCGAGGCTGCGCGCGGCGTGCTCGCCCGCCCGGCATGCGTGCTCGACGGCCTTGCGCAGCGCTTCCGGCGTGCCGGCGGCCGTCAAATGGCGGACGAGCTCGGTCGTCGCCACGGCGCTCGCTCCCGCTCGGCTCTCGAGGACGCTCGCGATGCGCGCGTGCCAGGAGCTGCGCTCGGTCGCCGACAGCTCGTCGACCAGGACGCGACGGATCAGCGCGTGCGCGAAGGAGTAGCACCCCCGGCGGCCTTCCTGCTCGAGCAGGATGCGATCGCGCACGGCGCGCTCGAGCTGCTCGGCCGGAGGCGCCGTGCCGAGGACCTCGCCCAGCGTCCGCGCGTCGAAGGCGTCGCCCAGGAGCGCCGCGAGCGCGAGCGTCGCCCGGCAGCCGTCGCCGAGCCGCTCGAGGCGCCGGGCGATGACCTCGCGCACCCCGTGCGGCACCCGCTGCGCCTCCCGGCCGGCTCCGCGCCTTGCGTCGCCGCCGAGGAGCTGGACGATCTCGCCGACGAAGAACGGGTTGCCGTTGGTCTCGCGGTGGAGCGCCTCGCCGAGCGCCGTCACGTCGCCGGACGCTCCGGTCGAGGCGATCCAGCGCGCACAGTGCTCGGGCGACAGGCCCGCGAGGTGGAGCCGGCGGGTCGCGGGCTTGCGGGCGAGCCGCGACAGCGTGTCGAGGAAGGGATCGCTGCGCTCCACCTCGGTGTCGCGGTACGTCAAGACGATCAGGATGCGGGTGTCGATCAGGTCGGCCGCGATGAACTCGAGCAGCTTGAGAGAAGGCAGGTCGGCCCAGTGCACGTCGTCGAGGACGACGACCAGCCCCGCCGGCCTCGCCACCTCCGCGAGGAAGCGGCCGACCAGGTCGAAGAGACGGAAGCGCGCGCCGTCCGACACCGTGCTCTCGCTCGCCGCGGCGTCGGGGCTGCGCTCGCACAGCGCCGGGAACACGTGCGCCAGCTCCGTGCTCCAGGGACCGGCCGCGGCCGTGACGGCTTCCCGTCCGGCCCGATCGATCCACCGGCGGAGCGCGGTGCTCCAGGGCCAGAACGCCGGCGCGGAGCCGTCCTCGAAGCCGCGTCCCCACCAGACCGGCACGCCGCGCGCCTCGGCCTGGTCGGCGAGCGTGCGCGCCAGGCGGGTCTTGCCGATGCCCGGCTCGCCGCCGAGCAGCACGATGCGACCCCCGTCCGCGAGCGTGGCCTCGAGGCTGGCGCGGAGATCCGCCAGCTCGCGCGACCGCCCGATCAGCGGGACGGCGGGCAGCGGCCCGCGGAGAAGGTCGGGACGCGGACGCCCTGGCCCGGGCTCGGCTGCTCCGACCTCGCGGGCCGCGTCGACCGGCACCGGTCGCAGCGCTCGAGCCCGCAGGGAGCCGGCGCGGCGGTTCGTGCCCCCGCCGACCTGACGGCGAGGGCGATCCCCGCAACCGTGAGCCGGCGGTCCGTCGGAACGCTCGTCGACCTCGATCGCAGTCCGCATCGTCACCTCCGGGGCGAGACGCTCGCGCCCTTTTCGGCCAGCATTGGCAGGAGACGAAAAAAAGCGGTCACCTCATTGCGACGCCTCGGGCCCCGGGGCGAGCTCCAGGAGCAGGCGCACGCCTTGCGCCGCGAGGCCGCCCGCGCGCCCCGCTACGTCTCCGCCGGCACCATGCTCGACGTCGCGGAGGGGCCAGCGCCGGCTGCGCGCCCTGCAGCCACGGAATCGCCACAACTTGGACTTGACGAGCCGGCGACGTCCGCGCGACAGTCCGGCGCTCGGTTCACCGACGAGGAGGTGCCGCATGACGAGCGTCCCGCTGCGTGGCTGGCTGGTCACCCTGGTCCTCGCCGTCGCCGCCGCATCGCCTGCGTCGGGCGCGCCGGCGGCGCCGCTGCGCATGGCGGTGGTCGATGCCAGCCAGGGCGCGGCGGACCAGGTCTTCGCCTCGGGCGACGTCGCGGGCTCGATCGAGCGCATCGACGCGGCGACCTTCAACGCCCTGTCGCCCTCCGAGCTGCGCCAGGCGTACGACGTGATCCTCTTCTCGTGGTCATCGGATCCTGCGGTCGACGCCGGCTGGACGAGCCGCATCCTTCCCTACCTCGAGCTCGGCGGGGGCGTGATCTTCGAGGACCCCGGCAACGTCGCCGACCTCGCACCCGGCGTGCTCGGGGTCGAGCTCGACGGCTGCTGCGCCGTCGCCCTGTCCGCGGGCGTGGCCGGGCTGACCACCGGAATCCGCGGCGACCCGGGCGGCTTCGTGAACTTCCACATCCGCTTCACGGCGTGGGACGGGGCGCTCGCGCCGTTCCTCGTCCAGGGCGCCGACGTGCTCGGCCTGTACGGTGAGCTGCCGGGCGGCGGGCGGATCGTGCTCACCGGCCCGGACCAGGACTTCCACGCCGAGCGCGACGGCTTCGGAGCGCACGGCAACCAGTACAACCTGCTGCTCAACGAGATCCGCTGGGTGAGCCGCCTCTGCGAGAGCGGCGACGACGCCGACGGCGATGCCGTGGTCGACGCGTGCGACGACTGCCCGGGCGTCGCCAATCCGCAGCAGGACGATCGGGACGGCGACCGGATGGGCGATGCCTGCGACCCGTGCCCGGCCGACGCCATCGCCGAGGACCAGGACGGCGACGGCCGCTGCAGCGAGCCGACCGCGTGCCCGCTCGGCTGCGACAACTGCCCCTTCTCGCACAACCCGCAGCAGGACGATCCGGACGGCGACCTGCTCGGCGACGCCTGCGACAACTGTCCCTCGGTGGCGAACCCCGACCAGGCCGATCGGGACGGCGACGGCGCCGGCGACGCGTGCGACGACTGCATCGACGCCTGCCCGTTCGCCGGACCGTGTGCGCGCGCGTGCGCCGACCCGGTGACCGGCGAGTGCAGCACCTCGCCGCTACCCGACGGTTCGGCCTGCTCCGACGGCAGCCTCTGCACCGGGGACGATCGGTGCACCGCGGGGGCGTGCGGCGGGACGCCCGTCGTGTGCCCGTCGTCCGGAGATTCCTGCAGCACGTCGAGCTGCGATCCGTCGCGCGGCTGCGTGGTGGCGCTGCGCGAGCACGGTGCGGCCTGCGACGACGGCGATGCGTGCACGACGGGCGATGCGTGCGCGCTCGGCGTGTGCTCGGGCGCGTCGATCCCCGCGTGCCGCGCCGATCAGTACAAGTGCTGGGTCGCGACCGGCGGCAAGAAACGGCTCGACCGGGTGACGGTGAGCGACGAGTTCGGACCGAGCGCGATGGTGCTCTCGCGCGTGGTCCACGCCTGCAGCGCCGCGACCGACGGCGCGCCGCTCTTCGAGGCGGACACGTATCTCACCTGCAGCAAGCTGCGCTCGGCGCGCGGCGCGCCGTTCGCGCCACGGTCGGTCACGATGCGCGACCGCTTCGGCGCGGCGACCCTGCGCGTCCTGCGGCCGCTCTCGTACTGCGCGCCGTCGTTCGCGGCGGACGCCACGGCGCCGACCGGGGTCGACGAGATGGCCTGCTATCGCGTGCGCGGCGGCTCGAGCGCCGATCGTGTCGTCGAGCTGCTCGATCGGTTCGAGACGCGCGCGACGCGTATCCTCAGACCGTACGCCGTCTGCAACCCGGCGACGCGCGACGGCCAGGCGGTCAAGGACACCGACCGGCACCTCACCTGCTACGAGATCCGCGACGCGAGCGGAGCGCCGCTCGCGCGACACGAGCTCTCGCTGGTCGGCGTGCTGGGTGCGGAGGAGCTGCGCGTCCGCCGCCCGCGTCACCTGTGCGTGCCGAGCACGGTCGAGCCGTGCGCGCGGATGACGTTCGTGACCAGCGAGCGCGGCTACACCGGCGCGTCCTTCTGCGGCGGCGAGGCCTTCGTCCCGCCGCCCGAGCCGCCGTTCCTCGGCGCGGTCTACGATGCGGCGAGCGGCGGCGCGGAGCTGCACAAGCTGTCCGCCGGCTGCATCTACTTCGGCGGCGGCGCCAACACCTTCTATCCGGCGGCCCAGGCGCCGGCGGGTGCGACCTACGTGCTCGAGGCCGCGACGTGCGAGGGCGAGGAGCTGCAGCTCGCGTCCGCTCCGGTGAGCGCCGGGCGCGAGTGCACGCTCGGGCCTGCCGACTTCAAGATCTGCCTCAACGCGCCGACGCGGCGCTGCACGAGCGACGCCGAGTGCGCCGGACCGGCGGGGAGCTGCGTCGCCGCCCCGCGCTGCTTCGCCGGCCCGCCACAGGTGTTCCGCTCGGGCATCGCCGACGTCTGCCTGCTGACGCCGCTCGCGGACGACTCGTCGGCCACCGTCAATCCGGCCAGCGGCGACCTGGCGATCCTGTCGCCGTCGCGCACGCTGGTCTACCTGACCTTCGACGGCTGCCCGCGCTGCGTGTCGAGCCAGTGCGTCGGCGGCCCGCGCCACGGCCTGCCGTGCACCCCGAGCACCTCGCTCGACGAGACCAGCCTCGACTGCCCGCCGGCGTTCGGCACGTTCTTCGTCTCGTTCGGTCCGCGCACCATGGTCTTGACGAACGACGCCGACTCGATGAGCTCCTCGACCGGGCTCTTCTGCCCGAGCCAGCGCACGCCCGGCGCCTTCGGCGACCCCGCGGTGCGGCGGATCGAGCTCGAGGGGTTCCCGAAGGTCGACCTGCGCGACGGCGAGCCGCACCCGGCGTCGCTGCTCGACCTGCAGTGCGTCGCGGCCACCGGCAACGCGCTGGTCGACAGCCTGTCCGACTTCCCGGGACCGCAGGCGCTCACGCAGGCGGGCACGGTGCAGCTCGAGCTGCTGCCGTGAGGTGCGGTTAGGGCCGTCCGGCGCTCGCGCCGCCTTCCATGCGCGGCGGATGGCGCACGGGCCACGGCCGTACCGTGACCCATGCACGCTCGTCGATGCTCGACGTGCCTGGGCGGCTGCGGCTCGGCGCCGCGGTCAGCGCAGCATGAGCTGCGGCCCCTCGTCCGTCAGCCTCACGTCGAGCACGCGGTCGGAAAGGGGCTCGACGAGCTCCTTTGCGACGAACACGCGCAGGTCCGGGGTCTCGATGGTCGTATCGGTCGGCTCCGGATCCTGCTGGAAGTTGACTTGCATCACGATGCGATCGGCCCTCTCTTCGGCGCGGACGCGCAGGCCCGCATCGGGGGGCACTCCGCTCTGGCTGCGCACTTCCTTCAGAACGGCCGTCGCCTCTTCGGTGACTTGCAGCATGGCACCTCCCTTCGAGGACGTTGCCTTCACGCTAGACCCGACCCCCCGCAGCCGCAAGGCTGTCCGCGGAACCATCCGTTCGCATCGCAGCGCCCGCGTGGCTGCCTGCGAGGTGCGATGCCAGCCGTGGCGTCTGCGCCCCGGCCGCCGCGCGTCCTGGCCGAGCTCAGAGTCGGTTCCAGCCTCCGCTGCGACCACCGCCCGAGCGATCCTCGCGAGGCTTCGCCTGATTGACGGTCAACGCGCGGCCGTCGTGCTCCTTGCCATTGAGCGCCTGGATCGCCGCTTGCGCCTCCGAGTTGCTCCCCATCTCGACGAAGCCGAAGCCTTTGCTCTGACCGGTTGAGCGATCCATGATCACGGATGCGCTGTGCACCGTGCCGTGCCCCGCAAACAACCGCTCGAGGGCGGCATTGTCGACCGCATAGCTGAGGTTGCCGACGTAGATTTTCGTTCCCATCGCGAACTCCTGTCCTGAAGGTATTGGACCCGCTCTGGCTTTCCGGGTCATTGCGAAAGGGGCCGATCAATCGACCCAAATGGGAAGGAGGGCGATCGAGATGGACTCGAGCGGCCTGGGGCCGCCCGGGCAGAGGCTCGGTCGGCGAACCAACCGCCTCGGACGTTAGCAGCACGGCGACCAGCTCGCCATGCGCCGGGAATTTTGCCGGGAGCGAGCGGCGACGGACCGAACGAACGCGACGTCGAGCTTCGTGCTAGTGGTGCTGCGAGATGAATGACGCGACCGACGAAACCCTCCCGACGAAGAGACCGCGGCTCCGAGGCGTGTCGCACCACTACGCCGCCCTCGTGTCGTTGCTGACCGGCACCGTCCTCCTGGCGCTGGCACCGAGCCGGCGGACCTTTCTCGCCGCGGCCATCTACTGTGCGAGCCTGTCGGCCCTTCTCGCGACGAGCGCGCTGTACCACCGCGTGACGTGGTCGGTGCGCGCCCGCCGCTGGATGGGACGGCTCGATCACTCGATGATCGCCGTCCTGATCGCCGGGACCTTCACGCCTTTCGCAATGGTTGCGATCCCCGATCCGCTCGCCACGGTCCTTCTGGCGGCGGTGTGGGCCGGCGCGCTGGCGATCATCGTGCTGCACGTATTCTGGTTGGACGCGCCCAAGCGGATCAGCGCCGCCCTCTACGTTGCGCTCGGCTGGATCGGGCTCGCCGCGATGCCGCAGGTGGTCGCGCACACCGGCTGGACGGTGGCAGCGCTCCTGCTCGTCGGGGGCGTCCTCTACTCGATCGGTGCCGTCGTCTACGCGTTGCGGCGTCCGGACCCGATCCCGGCATCGTTCGGCTACCACGAGGTCTTTCACGCGCTCGTCGTGTTGGCCGCGACGGCGCACTACGGCGCGGTCGCGATCACGATCCTGCCGAGCGCATAGAGTCGCAGCTTGCGGCGCTCGGTCGGCGGCGCTGCGCCGACGGCGTCGTCGATGACGCCGCGAGCGCTCGGTTGCGCCGACGTACGGCGCGGCGTAAGCTCTCCATCGAGTTCGTTTTGAGCCCCGCAGCGCGAGTCGTGTAGGGGCCCTGTCCTACCCACGTGTGCTCGGCGCGGACTCCGAAAGGGGGCGCGTTCATGGGCAAGGGCATCACGACTCGACCCGCCGGCATCGGCATCAGTCTCGTCAAGCTTCATATCGAGCCGGCTCTCGTGGGCCGCCATGGCCGCTAGGGGCAGCGCGCTGCGTGCCGAGGACAACGTCACGCTACGCGTCGAGTGCGCGAGCTGCGGCAAGTCGATCTCGACGGAAGTTTCGATTCCGGGCTCTCTCGACGGCACCGCGGCACGCGAGACGTACGGCCTGATCGGCTATCGGGGGCGGCTCAGGACCGTCTTTCCGACGTGTGCCAGATGCCACGACCTCGGGTGGCGGCCTCCGGCGTCAAAACAAATTCATTGAAGGGCTGCGCCCTTCGATCGGCAAACCCCGCTCCGGCGAAGAGAGCGAAGAACAAGACGTCGGGAGGGACAGCTCCATGGCTGGACCGTCGCGATTCGTCGAGGAGCATATGAGCGCGTTCATCCATTTTCCGATTCTGGCTGGCGGCTTCGTGAGACGAGCGAGGACTGCATCCGTGTCGCGGCGAGCCCTCGCACCGCCCTCCCCGAGCGAGCTGCCGGGCGGTGCACGGTGATCGCCTCGGCCGCGTACGAGCGGCTCTCGGCGCTGGACAACGCGTTCCTGGTGGCGGAAACGCCGTCCGTACACATGCACGTCGGCGCCGTGCAGATCTTCGAGGCGGGCTCGCTCGAGAACGCCGATGGAGGAGTCGACGCCGACGCGTTCACGCATCGAGTCGCTTCGCTCGTTCACCTCGTTCCCCGATGCAGGCAGAAGCTGAAGTGGATTCCCCTGGAGAACCATCCCGTCTGGGTCGACGATCCACGCTTCGATCTCGACTACCACATCAGGCTCACGAGCCTTCCGCGGCCGGGTACGGACGCGCAGCTCAAGGCGCTGTCCGCGCAGATCCTCGAGCAGCAGCTCGATCGCAACCGTCCGTTGTGGGAGATGTGGCTCGTCGAGGGGCTCGCCGGCGGCCGTTTCGCCGTCGTCAGCAAGTTTCATCACTGCATGATCGACGGCGTTGCCGGTGCGGACCTGGTCGGCATCCTGCTGTCGACGACTCGAGAAACGCTCGATGCGGGCCCGGAGGTCCCTTACTGGCCGCGGCCGGCTCCCTCTTCCTGGACGCTGTTCAGCGACGCCTCCTGGCGGCGGGCGGACCTGCCGATGAAGCTCGCACGAGAGCTGATCGACTTCGTGCGCGCGACGGTCGACCTGCGCACGGACGTGGCAACCCGTCTTCGCGCGCTGCGCGAGCTGTTCGGCTGGGCGACGGCGTCTTCCGTGCGGAGTCCGCTGAACGGCGCCCTGACCGCGCACCGCCGGTTCGACTGGCATTCGGTTCCTCTCGAGGACGTTCGAGCGGTGAGCAAGGCGGCCGGCTGCTCCCTCAACGACGTCGTCCTCGCAACCGTTGCGGGCGCGCTGCGAAGGTTCCTGGCGAGTCGCGGATCGTCTGCGGACGGCGATTTCCGCGTGTCCGCACCGGTCAACCTCCGGCGCGGCGAGCCCCGTCCGATGCCCGGGAACCACGTGTCGGCCTGGCTGCTTCCGCTCCCCATCGGCAACCCGGACGTGCGGTCGCGGCTGCAAGCGATCCACGAGGCGACGTCGGCGCTGAAGCGTTCGCGGAGCGCCGTCGCCGTCGAGATGATGATGGCCGCGGCGGAATGGGCGCCAGCCTCCTTGATCTCTTGGGGCGTCCGGCTCGCGTCAGGGCCGATGAACATGGTGGTGACGAACGTCCCCGGACCGCACGTCCCGCTCTATCTGCTCGGGGCACGTCTCGAGAAGATCTACCCTCTCGTGCCGCTGCTCGACCGCTGCGGGCTCGGGATCGCGCTGTTCAGCTACAATGGGGAGCTGTTCTGGGGGTTCAACGCGAGCTACGAGCTCGTCCCCGATCTCGGCGCTTTCGTTCGTGCGACGGCGGAGTCGTTCGACGAGCTGCGTAATGCGTACGGCGTGCATGGCCGGGCGCCGGCGGCCGACGCGCTGACGCGTCGCGTGGACGGTGCGTCGGCGGCACGACGCGACACCACCGCGGAGATCCGATGAAACGCCGACCGGCGGCCGCCGCCGGGCACCTACGATCCGTAGACGGCGTCGGCGCCGAGAGGCCCCGCAGCTCCCTCCGTGCGGTCGCCGTCATCGGCAACCACCTGCCCCGCCAATGCGGCATCGCGACCTTCACGAGCGATCTGACGGAAGGGATCGCCCGCTCGTTTCCCGAGATCGATTGCCTCGTCGTCGCGATGAACGACCCGGGAAGGCGCTACGCCTACCCATCCCGGGTCAGGTTCGAGATCGCCGAGAACGATCTCTCGTCGTATCGGCGTGCGGCAGACTTCCTGAACGTCAATGCGATCGACGTCGTCTGCGTGCAGCACGAGTACGGCATCTTCGGCGGAAAGGCGGGCAGCCATCTTCTCGCCCTGCTGCGTGAGCTTCGCATGCCGATCGTGTCGACTATGCATACGGTCCTGGCCGAGCCGAACTCGTTCCAGCGCGAGGTCACGGAACAGCTCGCGGAGCTGTCGGAGCGCGTGGTCGTCATGAGCCGGCAGGGCGCCCGCCGCCTGTCCGAGACCTACGCCGTTGCGGATCGCAAGATCGACTGGATCCCGCACGGGATCCCGTCCGTGCCGTTCGACAGCGGCAACAAGAACCTGCTCGGGGTCGAGGGCAAGTCGGTGATGCTGACCTTCGGCCTGCTCTCTCCGGACAAGGGGATCGAGTACGCGATCGAGGCCTTGCCGGAGATCGTGTCGCGGCACCCCGAGACGGTCTACATCGTGCTCGGCGCGACGCATCCGCACGTCAAGGAGCGCCACGGCGAGTCGTATCGGCTGATGCTCCAGGGCCAGGCGGAGCGCCTCGGCGTCGCGGGCAAGATGATCTTCCACGACCGCTTCGTGAGCCAGTCGGAGCTCAGCGCGTTCCTCGCGGCGGCGGACGTCTACGTGACGCCGTACCTCAACCCGGAGCAGATCACGTCCGGCACGCTCGCCTACGCGGTGGGCTCCGGCAAGGCGGTCGTCTCGACGCCGTACTCGTACGCGCGCGAGCTGCTCGCCGACGGCCGCGGCATCCTGGTGCCATGGCGCGACTCGCAGGCGATCGCGCGAGCGACCGTCGCTCTCCTCGACGACGAGGCCGGCCGGCTCGTCCTTCGCCGTCTGGCCGCCGCGTACGGCAAGGACATGCTGTGGCCGGCAGTCGCGCAGAGCTACCATCGCACGTTCGAGCGGGCCCGCACCGAGCACGCGGCGCGGCGGCGCACGAGCTTCGAGGCCCGGACGCTCACGGCGCGTCCGGTCGAGCTTCCCGAGCTCAACCTCGAGCACCTTCGGCTGCTGACCGACGAGACTGGCGTACTGCAGCACGCCGCGTTCGACGTCCCCAGCTACGAGGACGGGTACTGTCTGGACGACAACGCACGCGCGCTGCTCGCGACGGCGCTGATCGACGAGACCGGGGCCGAGGACGTTCGCTCTGTCCGCGCGCTGGCCTCGCGCTACCTCGCGTTCGTGCGCCACGCCTACAACTCGGAGTGCGGGCGATTCAGGAACTTCATGTCGTATGCGCGCTGCTGGGCCGAGGAGGTCGGCTCGGAGGACAGCCACGGACGCGCCGTCTGGGCGCTCGGCACGGTGGTCGGGCGAGGTGCCGATCCAGGCAGGCAGACCCTGGCCAGCGAGCTGTTCCACGCCGCCCTGCCGGCAGTGTCGAGCTTCACGAGCCCGCGTGCCTGGGCATCGTCCCTGCTCGGGATCGACGAGTACCTGCACGCCTTCCAGGGCGACACGACGGTGCAGCTCGTTCGGACCCGTCTCGCCGAGCGTCTGCTCGGACTCTTCCGAGCGGCGAGCGGCCCAGACTGGCCGTGGTTCGAGGA
Organism: Thermodesulfobacteriota bacterium; assembly: GCA_040755575.1. GTDB lineage: Bacteria > Desulfobacterota > Binatia > UBA12015 > UBA12015 > DATCMB01. Next base: position 5,942 of record JBFMAS010000321.1, on the reverse strand, counting down.
TCGCGTCACCTACGACAATGCACGCCTGGCGCAGGCGCTGCTCGTCTCGGGCTCGCGGATGGAGAACGAGGAGATGAAGCTCGCAGGGCTCGAGGCGCTCGAATGGCTCGTCGCCATCCAGCGAACGGAGGCCGGCGAGTTCGCACCGATCGGCTCGAACGGGTTCTATCTGCGCGCGGGACGCAAGGCGGCATTCGATCAGCAGCCGATCGAGGCGTGCGCCATGGTCGCAGCGTGTGTCGCGGCCGAGCGGACGAGCGGAGACGCCGTGTGGACGGAGCATGCACGCCGCGCCTTTCGCTGGTTCCTCGGTCAGAACCATCTCCAGACGCCGCTCTACGATGCGTCGACCGGCGGCTGCCGCGATGGGCTTCACGCGGATCGTGTCAACCGGAACCAGGGTGCCGAATCGACGTTGTCGTTCATCCTGGCGCTGCTGGAGATGCGCTCCGGCGTCCGACACGGCGTGGGCGACCCGAGCGCGCAGGCGGTTCGGGCATGACGTCATCGGCTCCGTACCAGACCCTGTTCCGCCGCGAGCCTGGCAACCCGATCTTGACGGCGGCGGACTGGCCCTATCCCGCACATACCGTCTTCAATCCCGGCGCAACCCGCCTCGCCGACGGCACGACGCTCCTGCTCGTCCGCGTCGAAGATCGCCGAGGGCACTCGCACCTGTGCGCGGCGCGCTCGGCGAACGGCGCCGACGGCTGGATCATCGACCCCGAGCCGACCCTCAAACCCGACCCGGAGCATCACGTGGACGAGCTCTGGGGGATCGAGGATCCGCGCATCACGTTCGTCGAGGAGCTCGGGCAGTACGCGGTCGCGTACACCGCCTTCGGCCGCGGCGGCCCCGGGGTGGCGCTGGCCCTGACCGCGGACTTCCGGCACTTCGAGCGACTCGGCCTGGTGATGCAGCCCGACGACAAGGACGCCGCCGTCCTCCCGCGTCGCATCGATGGAAGCTTCGCACTCCTGCACCGTCCGATGACCGATTCCGGCGCGCACATCTGGATCTCGTACTCACCGGACCTGCGCAACTGGGGAAACCACCAGCTCGTCCTGCCGGCACGGAAGGGGGGCTGGTGGGACGCGAACAAGGTCGGTCTGTCGCCGCCGTTGATCGAGACTCCGGAGGGCTGGCTGCTCATCTACCACGGTGTCCGGCAGACCGCGGCGGGCTGCCTGTACCGCGTCGGCGTCGCACTGCTCGACCTGGAGCGGCCCGAGCACTGCCTGCGGCGGGGCGACTGCTGGATCTTCGGGCCCGAGGCCCCCTACGAGCGTCAGGGAGACGTGGCCAACGTGACGTTCCCGTGCGGCTACACGCTCGGCTCCGATGACGACACGATCCGCCTCTACTACGGCGCGGCGGACACGAGCATCGCGATGGCCTTCGGAAGCGTGCGCGAGATCCTCGGCTGGCTCCGCGAGCACGACAGCGCCGCGTGAGGTGTTCCATCGCGTCCGCAGTGCCGGCCTGATACGCATCGCGCCGCGATGGTCGTCCGCATTCCGCTCGCGGTGAAGACGACGGTGCTCGGCGCCTTCATGTGGGCACTGCCCGCTGCCGCTGCAGCCGGGGCGCAGACCGTCACGGTGTCGCTTCCCGCGGCACGCGACACGACCATCATGGAGGCGCACCCGCGCGACAACGACGGCGCGTGGGGCTTCCTCTGGCTCAAGTGGAACAGCGCACGCGGCTTCGAGAACCGCATCGCCGTCGGGTTCGACCTGTCGCCGCTCGCCGGTCGCGCCGGGGACGTGCACGAGGCCGTGCTCGTCCTGCGCGCTGCCGACCACACGTTCCCGCTTCGCGGAACGGGCATCGGCGTCTTCTTCATGGAGCCCGGGACCCTCGCGGACTGGGTCGAGGGCGACCGGCGCTTCGATCGCTTGTCGTACTGCAGCCGCCGCGACCTGTTCCGCGCGCCGACGGGCGAGGGCGGGCCGGGCGCGACGTGGACCTGCGAGGACGACGCGGGCGCCGTCGATCCGTCGGGTGCACCGGTCTGCACGAGCCCGCCGCCCGCGACGTCCTGGCGCGGCGGCTTGCCGGAGCCCGGCGAGCCGCAGCGCGGCTTTCGCGCCGTCGCGAGCGATGCGCAGATCGAGCACAAGCTCTACGACCCGCTCTGCCGCAAGGCGCTCGCCTGCTTCGCGGCGAGCGCCAGCGCCGACTGCTGGCGCAACGTCGAGCTCGACGTCACGGCCGACGTGCGCGAAGCGCTCGAGCTCGGACACCATGCGCCGAGCTGGCTCGTCAAGAAGGACCGCGTCGAGGCCGGAGCGGCGCGCTTCTTCTCGCGCGAGGGCGCGGTGTGCCTGCTCGGCATCCCGGAGCTGGGACCGCGGCTCCGCGTGACGCTCGCCCAGCGCCCGGGCGATCCGCCGCCGATCGCGGAGCCGGACGACCACTGCGCGGCGGCGACGCCGTAGCCGGCACGGGCTCGGCCGCCCTCGTCCTCGGCGCCGCGAGGCGTCGAGTCAAAAAAAGGGACGCGTTTGACCGTCCAAAATGCGTCGTGCAAGACTTCATTCTCACGAGATTCCTCGCACTGGAGGGTGCCCGATGCCCGGACCGCTCTACCGCGCCCGCACGACCACAATTCGAGCGACGATCCTTCGCACCACCGTCCATCTGCTTGCGACCATTCCGTTGCTCTCGGCTCCCGCGGGCGCTGCGGACACCATCTTCTTCAGCGCCGACGGCACGGATCCCTCCTGCGGCCGGGAAGGAGCACTCGTCTCGACACCTCCAGGAGACCCCACCGAGTACACGATTCGGAACGAGACCTCGTCGATGCTCGTCGTCTACTGGCTGGATTACGAGGGTGATCGCCAGCGGTGGTTCGACGTCCCCCCCGCGGCGACCGCCACGCAAGGCACGTTCACCACGCATCCGTGGCTCGTCGCCGATGCCACTGGACGATGCCTCGGGACGTTCGCTGCGCCCGCGGAGATCGTCGTGCAGGCAGGCGAAGCCGGAGGCAATGGCACTTCGATCGGTGTTCTGGAGGTCCCTCAACCGGGATCGAGCAAGAGCGGGATCGGGATCATCTCCGGATGGTACTGCGACGCAAGGCAGATCCAGGTGCAGATCGACGAGTCGATCCGGTTCGACGCCGGATACGGGACGAGCCGCGCGGACACGCTCGGCGTCTGTGGAGACACGAACAACGGCTTCGGCCTCTTGATCAACTGGAACAACCTCGGCGACGGACCGCATGAGGTCCGCGTGCTCGCGGACGGAGTGGAGCTTGGCAAGGCCGGCGTGGTCGTCAGCACGTTCGGTACCGAGTTCCTGCGCGGCGCCGCGGGCGGGTGCACCGTCGGCGGGTTTCCGCACGAAGGGCAATCCGTGCAGTTGCGCTGGGACGAGGGGGCTCAGGGCTTCGCCCCCGACGCCGGGCAGCAAGCGCTTCCACCCGGCTGGTCGGATCCGGCGGGGCGCGGCGTGCTCGAAATTCCGGCACACGACTCCGTGCAATCCGGCATCGGCGTCGTTTCGGGGTGGAGGTGCGACGCCACCAGCGTGACGATCGTGTTCGACGAGCAGCACGTCGTGGAGGCGGCGTACGGAACCTCGCGCGCCGATACCGCGGCGATCTGCGGCGACACCAACAACGGTTTCTCCGCGCTCCTGAACTGGTCCCTGCTCGGGCCAGGCCTCCATACGGCGCGGGCACTGGCCGACGGCGTGGAGTTCCATCGCTCGAGCTTTCGCGTCTCGACCTACGGGACCGCGTTCCTGCATGGCGCCGACGGCTCGTGTCGAGTCACCGATTTTCCGGTGGCAGGCCGCGAAACGACGCTCACCTGGGAGGAGAGCTCGCAGCGCTTCGTGCCTCAAGCGGTGCTCGGTCGCGTCTCGGCGGAGCTTCGACCGCTGAACGACGCTCCCACGTCGTACGCGGTCGCCAATCCGTACGGTGAGTACGCCGTCTCTGGCGACGGCCGTTTCGCTGCCATGGTCTCGACCGTTCGGCCCACCCTGACGACCGCCGTTTCGTCTGCGCGGAACCGCCTGTTCGCGCATTTCTCCGGCTGGCGGGAGGAGCACTTCGCGATCGACGAGCACTCGACGGCCGAGGCGCTCGTTCTGATCAATCCCCTCCTCGCCTCCGAGCTGGGTCGTGCTCTCGAGCAGACGGTGCTCGTCGTTCGCTCGGACCCGGAGGTTCGCCAGCTGGGCGAGGTGCTCCGCATGGTGTACGAGGACAGCCCCGATCCTCTCGCGGACGCTCGCCTCGAGGATGCTCTCACGAGCGCCTTGGTATCCGTCCTGTCGCAGCTGACCGCCTCGGCGACGCGAGCGCCGGTCGGCGGCGCTGCTGCATTCCTCGCAAGCACCGCCGAGAGCTCGGCGCCGAGGCTCACCATCGCCGAGTTCGACATGGGGGCGCTCACGACTGCGAGCAGCTCCGGTTCGACACTCCGTCTCGACGTCGCCTCCGTCGGAAAGTTCGGGCTCGACATCAAGACCAACGTCAGCTGGATCGTCGACATCGTGGAGCTCGAGACTTCCGTTCCCGGGTTCAGAGGCGATCCGCTCTTCTTCTTCAGCAGGCTCGGCAACATCTACGGCAGCGTCAAGCACAACGGCGATCGCACGCGCCTCGTCCTTCCGGGCGCGATCGCGGGCGGGTGGATTCAGCTCGCGATCGATCCGATCGGCGTCCTGGTGAGCACGATCGCAGGTCGGCAGGAGCGGTCGTTCACGCCTTCACATGAAGGTGTCTACGCCGTGCTGGCGTACAGCGGAGGTTGGCGGAACGACGAGGCGGAGCTGAACGCCGTCTGGTCGAGCGGGCCGGAAGGCGACGCGTGGATCGATGCGCTAGCCCTGAATCTCGCCATCGCCGGGCTCGACGTGGTCGGCGCCGTGCTGCCCTACGCAAAGGCCGGCGACGCCGAGGCGCTCGCCAACGTCCTTCCGGCGCTCATCGCCGTGGAGAAGAACTATCTGAAGGGGGAAATGCTGGCGCGCTCGATCGGCGTCGCGACGATCGAGACGGCGCTGAAGAGGATCATCGCCGGTCTGTACGATTCGCTCCAGCCGCTCCTTCACTCCGGTGCGTCGACCGTCGAGAGGTCGCTCTTCAAGAAGTTCCTTCACATCGGGATCAACACCATCGGGAGGATCAGCACGACCTTCACGGGATTCGTGAAGGCCGGAAGCCGCGTCGTGAACCTCCTGAAGGACGTCACACCTCGCGAGGCCGCAATCGTCGCATACGGTGTCGCCGCAACTCCCCGGCCGACGGCACGTCCCACTCCCCAGCCGACGGGCTCCGCGGCACCGAGCCCGACACCGACGCCAGGCCTCACGCCCCATCCGACGGCGCATCCCACGGCGCATCCCACGCCCGCTCCCACGGCGACGGCAGCTCCGCAGACGCCGTCGCCGACGGGCGCGCCGGTTTGCGTGCCCGGGTCGCAGCCGCCGTTGCCCTACGAGGAGTCGGGGCACTGCCCGTTCGAGTGCTGCGTCTATGGTGCATGGTGCGCCGAGGAGCGTGTCGTCGTCTACGACGCGCCGTTCGTCGGCGCCCCGGCGGTCGGCGTCGTCGACGTCGGAGACGAAGTTCAGGCGACCACGGGCTTCGTCCGAACGATCCAGGCGGGCGTGGCGGACTTCTCCCACGGCGCGATCGATTCGTCGTGCGTGCGCGAAGGCATCGCCCCCGGCGCCTGCCTCTCGGTCCTCAACTACCGGGGCGAGGGGTACTTCCTCGCGTGGGACGGATCGCGAGCGTTGGAATGTGAAATGTACAGCCAGGTCGTACGATGGCCCGTCACGGAATGGTGGGTCCTCGTCCACCGTGGCGATCTGTCGGGCTGGGTGCTCGACCCGGACGGCTTTGCCGGGCAGGATGCGTGCTCGGGCGACCCACCGGGATGTCCGGCGCAGAGCTCGTCGCGCTGAACGCGCCTAT